>NZ_JBVVPQ010000140.1:0-7715 GCF_055811695.1 Bradyrhizobium sp. MI1.3
TTTGGAGGCTTTCGGACGCCGGCCCCCGTGTGCGCGGCAACACCGTCATGGGGCCGGCATCCGAAACCCTTCACAAAGGCCGACCTTTGGAGGCGGATTGGGCCAAGTCCGCTAAGGGCCATTTAACCTCGCTGGGCTCGAGAGAGCTCTTGGAGATTGTGCGAAGTCGAACAACAATTCCGCTTCCGCAGCTCGTGGAGCAGCAAAACGGAGCCTGTAGTGTCCCTAATGTTCCGCTAACCACTCCCGAGTCATAATTCACCTCACGGACGTCTACGCCGCTTCGCCGACGGCACCCACCGCGCAATCCCGCGCTCTTCCTCTCACCCCGTCGGCGGTCCATGTCCTTCCCAACCAAATACACGCGCCAGTACGACTACGTCTCGTACCAGAACGCCAACCCGAGCCGGCCGCTGCCGGCCGACAAAGTCCACGCGGACCTCAACCAGGTCGCGATGTCGACGGCTGAGATCGTGGATTTCCTGAAGAAATCTCTGCGCTCCGACGGTGCTATAGCGAACGGATCTGTGGGCGCAGATCAGCTTACGTTGACCGTGAAGGCGGCCATTGGCGACATCACGTCTGTCGACACCATTTTGGCTGCGGCCGAGCAGGCAAGCGCGGACGCCGCCACGGCGACTACCCAGGCCGGAATCGCGACCACCCAAGCCACCAACGCCGCGACGTCGGCGACGAATGCCGCGTCGAGCGCCACGGCGGCGAATAATGCTTCCGCAAGCGCCGCGACGTCGGCGACGAGTGCGGCCGCGAGCGCGACCGTCGTGATGGGCGATCAATACGCCTTTGGCGCGACCACGACCATGGCCGATCCCGGGACGGGTCTCCTGCGTTTCAACAACGCGACCGTGGCCTCGGTCACTGCGATCGCGATGAGCGCGCTGACGAACGCGACCGGCAACCCGAACATCCGGTCATACCTGTCGACGTGGGGCAGCGGCTCTAGCGCTAACCGCGGCACGATCGAGATCCGCAAGATCGGCACCCCCGCGACGTTCGCGATCTTCAAAATAACTGCCGCTGTGACGGATAACACGACGTGGGAGCAGATCACAGTTTCGTACGTGACCGGCAACGGGTCGTTTTCTGCGGCGGATGCTCTTTCAGTACAATTTGCGCGCGCGGGCGACGCGGGGGGAGTTACGTCGTTTGCGGGTAACACCGGCGCGTTCACTCTTAGCCACGGGTTGGTCGCCTCGACCAACGACATCCAGTTTGATGTAAGCCTTTTGAGAGGCTATCTCGCCGGGCTGACACTTTCGACGGCGGGTTCGTCAGCAACATTCAGCGTCGCCGCCGGCGTTGCGGTTGACAGCACTAACGCCGGCTTCATGTTGCTGGCGTCGGCGTACACCAAGACCACAAGTGCGTGGGCGGTAGGTACTGGCAACGGCGCACTCGACACCGGCACGATTGCGGCGTCAACCTGGTACCACGTCTATCAGATTAAACGTACTGATACGGGTGTAGTCGATGTCCTGATCTCGCTTTCGGCCACAGCGCCGACTCTGCCGGCAAACTACACGCTATTCCGTCGCATTGGCTCAATGGTAACGAATGGATCTAGCCAGTGGCTGAAGTTTGTCCAGGTCGGTGACGAATTTCTGTGGGATACGCCTAGCACTAACGTGAACGTATCAAACCTTGGCACGACGCCCACGCTTTTCGGTCTCAGCGTTCCAATTGGATTCCAAGTCAACGCACTGTTGCGAGGGGCTATGTCCAACGCAACGCTGGGTACCGCTCTTTTGATTAACTCTGCGGACGAAGCTGCATCGTCTACGGGCGCACCACCCGGTAACTATACCTGCCTCAATCCGTCGGCTGGTGTGGCCGGTTCATTCGTTGTCAATGTTCGAACCAACGTAAATGGACAAATCCGCGCTGTCGCATCGCAGGCGAGCTCCACACTACTCGTCGTCACCTACGGTTGGGTTGATCGTCGAGGCCGGGACACCTGATGACCGGCCAAATCGAACCAGTGTCCGAGACGTTAGGCGCACTCAAGACCGACGTGAAGTATCTGCGCGAGCGTGCTGGATGGAATGAGTAATGCCGCAGATCATCGATTTCGAAGGTCAGCAGCACGAATTTCCCGACGACTTCACGCCGGCGGACATTCAACGTGCTCTAAGCTCAATCCCGACGGCTCAGCCTCGCGCGCAGAACGTCTCGCCCAAAATCTCATCTGACGGCCTCATCCCGCCACTCCCTCCCGGCTTCCAGCTCGATGGCTGGCGCCAACCGGCAGCGCCGGAGTTGCCACCGTTGCCGCAGGGCTACACGCTTGACCGCAAGCCGTCGCTGGTCCCCGTCGATCTCGATCCGTTCGCGCCGCAGATGGCCGTTCCTGTGACGACGCCGAGCGGGCGCATCTACGTGGCGCCCGCCGATGTGCCTCAACAGCCCAAGCCCATCGATCGCCCCGCGTCGCTGCTCCCGAGCAGCGTCGGCGGCGCCGTGCGCGACTTCACCGTTGGCGCCCAGGGTGTCGGCAAGGGGCTCACCGACATCGTCACCGGCCCGTTCGACCTCGCGGCCGGCGCGCAGAATCTCATCACCGGCGGCATCAACAAGCTGGCCGGCACGAACATCCCGCAGGCGATCCCGGCGTCCAAGCTGGTCGAGAAGGCCACCTCGGTCCTTCCGGGCATCGATCCCGCCACGATGTCGTCGAGCGAGAAGCTCGCTTACGATGTCAGCCGGTTCGGCACTCAGGCCGTCGGCGACGGCGCCATGCTGGCGGCTCGAGCGCCGAGCGTCGCCGCTGCGACAACGCGCTCGGAGACGCCCGTCGGCCGTGTGCTCGATCACATGGCCAGGCCGTACACGGACGCGCCGGCGCGGACACTGGTTGGAGATACAATCGGAGGCATGGGCTCCGGCGTCGCGGTGAACGCGGCCGACAACTACGTCCCCGAGCACGCTGTCGTGGGTGATACATGGCCAAAGGCGATTGCCAACGCGCTTGCGCCTGTCGTCGGAGCCGTCGGCGCGAACAGCCTCCAAGGCACTGCGGAGGGACTTGCGGGCCTGATCCGAAACCTCGCGACGAAATCCTTTGGCTCCGCTTCTGCGCCGATCCCGCTCAACCCGAACACCAAGGCGCCGTACAGCAGCGCTGACGTCGACCGGGCAGCCGCCAAGATCCAAGGCACTGCGTCTGGCTCGCCCCGTGCGCTGGCGCAGGACATCCGCGAGAACGCAGCAGCCTTGTCGAAGCCGACCGAGGCAGGAGTCGAGCCGTTGCAAGCCTCGGCCATGCCTACTTCAGGCCTCCTTTCACGCGACCCTGGTCTTATCGCCGCGGAGCAGGGCGCGCGCCTCAAGTCTTCGCCTGACTTCGTCAAGCGCGACCAGAACGTGAAAGCGGCCGCGGCTGACCGTGTCGAGGCCCTGCGCGATCCGGAGGCAGACCTGGGTGCCGTGATGCGCCGCGCTGCGCAGGCGCGTGAGGAGCGAATGGGCGCCGCGGAGAGCGACATCCTCCAACGGGAGGATGCGACCCGAACTGTTGATCAAATCCGGGCAGACCAAGGGGAACCGCTCAGCGCGCTCGCGAACAGCGAAGCCAAGGCAAATGCTTCGCGACGACTGGATGAAGCCCTGGTAGACCGAACCTACATCCCGGCTCGAGCCGAGAAGAACCGGCTGTTCGATACAGCGGCCGGGCGGCATGAGGAGCTCCCCGCAGACGAGATATTTGGCGCAATCGATCGCGTCCGCCGTCAGGCAAGCGGGCTGGCCCCAGGCGTGCTGCCAGAGGACTTCATGCGGCGGCTGAATGCCCTTCGTCCACAGATCGTTGAGCATCCGCCGGAAAGCGGGCAGATGGTCAACGTCGGCGGGCCCGGCACCGCACTTGGCGGCGATCTGGCCGATCTGCGTAAGTTCATCGGCCCGGCTATCGAGCGCGCGCAATCATCTGGCAATTTCGACTTGGCCGACAATCTTTCCGTTCTAAGGCGCGCGGTGAACCGGACAATCGAGGACGCGCCAGGGTATTCAGAAGCCAATGCTAACTATCAGCGCTTCGCTGAGCGCTTCCGCCCGGAGCGAAACGATGAAACAGCACGGTTCACGCGCGAGCTCGATCGTGGCGGGCAGAACGCTGATAGTGAGCTCAACAGGGGCTCAACGCATCCGAGCGCTACGGCAGATCGGTTTTTGGCGGCGCCGGAGAAAGCAGCCAGCCTGACCCGCACGCTCGATGGGTCACCGGCGGCTCCGGCCGGATACGCGGCGCTTCGCGATTATCTTCGTGCGGACTTGGCCAAGTCGGCCCTCAACAATGACGGCACGGTCAACTCGATCCGCGCGAACGCTTGGGCGCGAAACAATGCGGACGTGTTGGCGCAATTTCCGGCGGTACGGGGCGAGTTCGACGAGATCGCCGCCGCCGCACGTCGTGGGGAACAGATGTCCGCGCAGGCGCGATCGGATCTTGATGCTGCTCGCGCCGCCCGCGACGTGACAGAAGCTGAAATCGATCGCTCCGCTGTCGGCACCTTGTTTCGCGAGGATCCTCGCGACGTCGCGCAGAAGCTCCTCGGCGGCAAGTACGACGCCGGGACCAAGCTTGACGAGATCAACGCGCTTATCAAGAACGACCCCCAAGCGGTGCGCGGTTGGAAGGCTGCTGTATCCGAGGTCCTCGCCGACAAGGTCCAGGGCACTCGGCAGGTGGGCGAGACGCTCGAAGTTCAATTTGCCAGGTTGGCGCGAGAGTTCAAAGATAATGAAGCGCTGCTCGCAAAGACGTTCTCGCCACAAGAGATGAACAATCTCCGGCAGGCGCACAAAATCCTGTCGTACTTCAAGGAGGCGGAGAAGAGGGCGACCGTTGGCTCGGATACCGCCGAGAAGCTCAACATCCCCGGTTGGGCTCAGTTGGCTGTGCGGCATTTCAAAGGCGATCTCGCGGGCGGCGGCTTGATAAAGCGCTTCAAACTTCTGCTCGAGATGCTTCCGTCTAGCAAGCAGAATGCGGATGAAATCGTGCACATGACGTGGTTCGATCCGAACGTTGCAGCCTACTTGCTCGAGAGACCAGTGAAAAATCCGAACGTGGCACAGTACAATATTGACTTGCGCCGCCTCATCGCGGCCGCGAACGCGTCGCGCGAGAACTAAGGAGCTTGCATGCCATCGATCGCAGCTTACGACCTCAGTGAACAGCAACGCACTTTGGTGCGCCTTATCGTGAACGAAGGTAAGCGACCCGAGGAGGCCGCAGAGCTCGCAGGCTATCATCCGAAGTCCGTTTACAAGACGATGCGCCTGCCAGCAGTCGCGGCGGCGATTTCGGAATCAATCCAGCTCGACCTCGCTGTGGTTGGGGCACCACTGGCTTACAGGGTGGCGAAGTCACTGCTGCAGGATGCCAGTGTTAGTGCTCGTGTGCGGGCGGACCTTTCAATCAAGGTCCTAGACCGGGCAGGGCATATTGCGCCCACTCGCAAGGACTCGTCGTCGCAACAAAAGGCGCTTTCCGAGATGTCTCGCGATGAGCTCGCAACGTTCATCGAACGCAATCAAGCGGAAATCGACAAGGTTGAAGGCGAACTAGCGTCGAGGGCGAAGGATGTGTCGTATCTAGGGTAGTTCGGTCGACAGGAGCGCGCGTTGAAGTATCTGGCGTGTGGCCGCAATTGTCGGCACCCCATGGATCGATCCGGCGGCTCGTTCGGCCGCTTTTCGGGAATTATGTCGACACATCTGCGCTAAGGACGCCCAGGGCAGCAGCACATGATTGGTGGTCAAGCCGCGCCACGTTGGTGGTGGTGTGTCCCGCACACCACCAGCACCACGTCGGCATCGCCCACGCTTTCGACATGCTGGCCGTCGGCTGAATGATCGTGTAGTTCAGCGCGTCGATGTGCTTGAAATATTCGGCATCGAACGCGCGCTTCTTCACATCCATCATCAAAGTGATTGGCTGAACGCTTGCTTGGAGGGTAATCGCATCGCCGACATGCGGTGATTAGAAAGCGGGTCGAGCCGGACAATGCCGGGTATCAATGTTGCGGGGTTAAAGTATCGCGTTGCTTGGCCGGTATCCAACGCACTTTGATTGCGAGCTAAAGTGTCCGACCAGCAGCATCCGCCTTGTCGAGAATTTGTTATGAATTCAGTGGGAGAAATCCCAACTTGTTTGCTCGTGTACCGCATCAATGAGCCCCAGAACAGGGGCACTAAAATGAAACTGGTAGAACGGCTGACTTCGTCAGCACAACTGACACCACGCGAACGTGAGGTTGTGATAGCTGGTTTTCACTATTCGATCAAAACATACACGAATATTATTGTACGGAGGTTCAGCCGTCTCAAATCAGACAGGACGAACCTCCTCCGTCGCTAGTGCGCTGCAAAAGTCAAAGTATGGAGGAACAAAAATGTCTGGTTATCAGCAGTCAGCGGACGTGATGGTCCCGCCTGGTACGACCGTCAACCAGATCGTTCAAGCCGTTCTTAATGAGTTAAACCGCCGCCAACCCGCGACGGCTTCCATGCCCGGGACGTCACCTGCTTCCGCAGGGCCGAACCTTAACCCGCAATTCAATTTCGGCATCAGCACACCAGTCGGAAATTTTGGGGTCGGCTGGAATAGCGCTCAGCCGGGACAAGGAGCACTGTCAACTCAGAGTCTATGGGGCGATATTACCGGCTTCCTTGGCCACGAAGGCAAGCAAATCCTTGAAGGAGTTGGTCAGCAAGTCGCGCAACAGCTGCCCGGGATGATTGGTGGTCTCCTGAAGAGTCTGGCCGCGTCGCCCGAGTTCGCGCAATATACCCAACAGGTCCACGCTCAATCTGCGGGTCCGGGCGGTGCTTTGGCGCCGCAATTCGACTTCGCCAACTTCTTCAAGAGCGCAGCCGACACGATTGGCAAAGCAGTCACGCAGTACGTGGTTCCAAACCTACCAATGATCGCGAGTACCCTTCTTGCGGTCGCGTCTACTCAGGGGCCGCAGGTCCAGGCCGGTCAGGGCCAATGGGCGCCACAAAGCTCTCAAGGACCGATGCAAGGCTTCCAAGGCCAGCAAGGCATTGGACAACCGATGCCGCAGGGCTTTGGCCAACAAAGCTTCATGCATTAGGTCATTTCGGTCCCGGCCGAGCAACACCTTGGTCGGGCCGTTTTCTGGCCGTCGGGAGACAGTAAGATGGCTGATGTCTCAGATAGCAAGAGCTTCACGATTACTCCACGTGACCCCACCGGGGCGGCAGGTCCGGTCTCCCCGATTGCTCAGGCCCTCGTGCAAGCGATCCCAGGAGCGCAGCTCGTAAGAATCGGAACTCTGGCGAATGTCGCGACCGTGGTGCTTCCCACGTCTCAGGAAGCGGCGGCCCGCGCATTGCTTGACGCAAACTGGTCGCTCGACCCGAACGCGCCGCTTAATCTCGGCGGCAACACCGGCGCTGGAGTTGTAACAGGATAGGAGTGAGTCCATGTCGCGGAATCCCTCACGCACGACTACGGCGCGGCAACCTTCGACACCCTTGTCAGGCGCGGAGCCAGGGGACGGCGCACAGGAGGCAACTGCAGAGGTCACGACACGTCGGAAGCAGTACATTATCGGTCCCAAGCAGGCGGCGGGACTGTCCCCAATGGCATCAGAAACCATCCTTACGGCCTTGCAGGCGACACCCGGGGTTCAGATCGACGGCTTTATCCAACTCAGCCGCCCCCAGGT
>NZ_JBVVPQ010000141.1:0-7165 GCF_055811695.1 Bradyrhizobium sp. MI1.3
TCAATCGACTTGACCAATGGCCAACCTGTCAGTGATGTGTCCGAACAAGCGTCAGCTATGTCTCCGGTCTAAACACTGCGCGGGCGATGACACCTAGGATACGGCGCGCTTCCCCGGAGAAGTGGCACCTGCCGCTGGAGTGTCCTATGCCCCGAACACCTTCGCCAACCCTGCCTGAGCCTCCTGCTGAATCGCCTTCAGGTGTTCGGGGCTGCGAAAACTCTCCGCGTAGATCTTGTAGACGTCCTCGGTGCCCGAGGGCCTCGCGGCGAACCATCCGAAATCGGTCTCGACCTTGATGCCACCGAACGGCTGGCCGTTGCCGGGCGCCTTGCTCAGGGTGGCGCGGACGGGATCGCCGGCGAGATCCTTCAGGCCGAGCTGCTCGGGCGTGACGGACTTCAGGATGTTTTTCTGCGGCGTGGTGGCGGCGACATCGATGCGCGCGTAATGGGGCACGCCGAACTCGGCGGTGAGGTCGTTGAAGAGCTGGCTCGGATCGCGGCCGGTCTTCGCCATGATCTCGGCCGCGAGCAGGCCGAGGATGATGCCGTCCTTGTCGGTGGTCCACACCGTGCCATCGCGGCGCAGAAACGAGGCGCCTGCACTCTCCTCGCCGCCGAAGCCGAAGCCGCCCGTGAGGAGACCGTCGACGAACCATTTGAACCCAACCGGCGTCTCGACCAGCTTGCGGCCGAGTTTTTTCGCGACGCGGTCGATGATGGAGCTCGACACCACGGTCTTGCCGATCGCGGCGTCCTTGCCCCAATTCGGGCGATGCGCGAACAGATAGGAGATCGCGGTCGCGAGATAATGGTTCGGATTCATCAGGCCGCCGGTGCGCGTCACGATGCCGTGGCGGTCGGCGTCGGTGTCGTTGGCAAAAGCGACATCGAAGCGGTCGCGCATCGCGATCAGGCTCGCCATCGCATAAGGCGAGGAGCAGTCCATGCGGATCTTGCCGTCCCAGTCCACCGTCATGAAGCGGAAGGTCGGGTCGATCGCCTCGTTCACCACGGTCGCCTTCAGGCCGTAGCGCTCGATGATCGGATGCCAGTAGTGCACGGCGGCGCCACCGAGCGGATCGATGCCGATGTTGACGCCGGCGGATTTGACCAGGTCGAGATCGATGACGTTGCCGAGATCGGCGACATAGGGTGTGACGTAGTCATAGGCGTGGACGTTCGCGGCTTTGCGTGCCCTGGCGTAGTCGATGCGGTTCACGCCTTTGAGGCCGTCGGCGAGATAGGCATTGGCGCGCCTCTCGATCACGGAGGTCGCGTCGGTGTCGGCCGGCCCACCATGCGGCGGATTGTATTTGTAGCCGCCGTCCTCGGGCGGATTGTGCGAGGGCGTGATGACGACGCCGTCGGCAAGGCCTGAGGTGCGGCCCTTGTTGTAGGTCAGGATCGCATGCGAGATCACCGGCGTCGGCGTGTAGCCGCCGTCCTTGTCGATCATGATGTCGACGCCGTTGGCCGCGAACACCTCGACGGCGCTGACCAGCGCCGGCTCGGCCAGCGCATGGGTGTCGATGCCGATAAAGAGCGGACCGGTCAGCCCCTTTTCACGTCGGTAATCACAGATTGCCTGCGTCGTCGCGAGGATATGGCCCTCGTTGAAGCTGGTCTTGAACGAGGTGCCGCGATGGCCGGAGGTACCGAACGCCACCCGCTGCGCGGGATCCGCGACATCAGGCTTGCCGGCGAAATAGGCCGTCACCAGCCGCGGAACGTTGGTGAGCGCGTCCGGCGAGGCCTGCTTGCCCGCCGCGGGATGAACATCAGCCACTGGATATACCTCGTCCTGTCGTAGAGATTGCGCAATACCATAGCATCGGCCAAGCCCGCGCCAAGAGCACAACACCCGCAATGGGGCGGCCGTTCCTGAGATCATGCTATGGTCTTTCGATCGGGGCTTTTCGAGTCGGGGCATGACGCTGTTTCAGAGGCTCTTGGTTGTTCTGATGGCGGGCATCGCGCCCGATGCGATGGCCGCGGAGTTCTACACCGAGGATTTGCGTATCCCGATGGTCGAGGCCGGACCGCAGGGGCTGGAGGCGTTCCTGGTCCGGCCGGCCGGGACCAAGCGCTATCCGCTCGCGCTGCTCAGCCACGGCTCGCCGCGCAGTTTCGACGATCGCGCGACGATGTCCGCGCACAAATATTATGGCATCGCTCTCGAATATGCCCGGCGCGGCTTTGCCGCGCTGATCGTGATGCGGCGCGGCTACGGCACCTCGCCCGGCGGGCGCGTCGACAGCGTCGGCGGCTGCGCCAACGCCGCTTATCTGCCGGCCGCGGCGGTCGCGGTGGCGGATTTGCGCGCGTCGATCGAGGCGATGGCGCGGAGGGCCGACGTCACCACCTCAGGCATGATCGCGGCTGGCCATTCCGCCGGCGGGTTCGCCACCGTCGCGTTGACCGCGCAGGCGCCAGCGGGTCTCGCCGCCGCGATCAGCTTTGCCGGCGGGCGCGGCTCGCGCGATGACGACGACGTCTGCAATCCGAACGGGCTGGTGCAGGCCTTCGCCACGTTCGGCAAAACCTCGCGCGCTCCGATGCTGTGGGTCTATGCCAGCAATGATTCCTACTTCGGTCCCGACCTCGCGCGCCGCCTCCATGACGGATTTCGCGCCAATGGCGGCAACGCGAAATTCATCGCGGCGCCGCCTTACGGCGACGATGGCCATTATCTCTATTCGGTCGTGAGCCGTCCGCAATGGACGCCCTATCTCGACGCCTTCCTGCGCGAGCGAGGTCTCGGCCACGATGTCCTGAGCCCGCCCGATCCGCTGCCGCCGCCGGGCCAGCTCAGCGAGGCCGCACGTGCCGAGTTCGCGCGCTATCTCGCCAGCACGATGCCGCACAAGGCTTTTGCGGTGTCGCCGAACGGCGGTTACGGCTGGCGTTCGGGGCGGGCGACGGCCGACGACGCCCAGCGCGATTCACTTGCCGCCTGCACAAAATGGTCGTCTGCCTGCACCCTCTATGCAGTCGACGACAAATTGGCCGGGGCTGCGCCAAGCACATCAACCGACCAGAGCTCGCGGTCGCGATAGCTTCATTGCGCCGCCTGCCGCTCGCGCCGTCCGAGCCGGGCCGCACCCCGAGCCGCCAGAAAATCGGTTGTTAACTCGAAAGATATAATACGTGGTCCATGCTGCGGGATCGAACACACATCAACGCCCGCGCAACGTGGACACACGTTGCGATCGCTGTGCTTTGGTTGGCATCCACCTCCGTGCACGCCCAGAACGACGTGGAACCGGCGTTGGCGGCGGGCGGTCGCGATGCAGATCTCGGCGCTGGAGAGACGCCGGCGTCGCGGGCGGCGATCCGAAAAATCATCGAAAGAGAAACGGCCAAGACCAATCTGCCCGCCGACATAGCCGAGGCCGTCGTCTTCGTCGAAAGCGGATACAATCCGGGCACCATTGGCGCCGTCGGCGAGATCGGCCTCATGCAGGTTCGGCCCGAAACGGCAGCGATGCTCGGATTTCGGGGAAATAACGCAGAACTCGCAGAGCCCGACATCAACATCCACTACGGCGTTCTCTATCTGAGCCGCGCATGGCGCCTGGCCGGCGGGGACCTTTGCCGAGCCCTGATGAAATATCGAGCCGGTCACGACGAGGAGTCCATGACTCCGCGCTCCCAGGTCTATTGTCACCGCGCCCGCAATCGTCTTGTCTCTATGAACTCGACGAGTGGGGGAAGCCAGGCTGCCGCAATCCCAGATGTGGCACCGGCGCCAACTCCGGCGCCCACCATCTCGAAGTCAGCGCACAATCAAAAAACCCCGGCACAGCCGAAGGACGTTTACGCGCGTTACCGTCAAGGCACGGCGGTCGCGAGCAGGGCATATTGGGCAGCACAGGAAGCCCGGGTCCGCCTCATCAAGGCTCGCGTCGAAGCCAGGTGGAAACGGGTCGCATCACGCCAATAGAATTGCCTGCCCAGAGACGAGCAGCGGTTAGACGAACGACATTTTTGAAACCGAACTTTGAAACCGAACCTGAATAGAGATCATGCACAACAGTTTGAGAGTTTTATTCGCAATCGTCGCGACCGGCGCCGTGGCCTTGTCGGCCTTTCTCGCGATTCGGTTCCTGGTCGGTTTCAGTGGCTGAACCCGCTGGCGCCGCCGGCACCATGTCGTGCTGCGCCTCCGTCTAGAGCCGCTCGCTCAGCGCGAGCTTGTAGCCGACGCCGGTGACCGTGGTGATGACGGGCGTGCCGCTGCCGACGAGCTTGCGGCGCAGCCTCGCCACCAAGGCATCGACAGTGCGGATGTCGACCTCGGCCTGGCGATTGCTGACGACCTCGATCAGATAGTCGCGGCTAAGCGGCCTGCCGTCGGCGCCGACGAGCGCCGCGAGCAGGTCGAATTCGGCGCGTGTCAGCGCCACCGGCTTGCCGTCGCTGCCGAGCAGCTCGCGCCGCGTCAGGTCGATGATCCAGTCGCCGAAGGCGATCGAATTGTGGTTGCGCGCCGCCTTGCGGTCGATCGAGCGCCGCCGCAGCACGCTTCGCGCGCGCGCGAGCAGGTCGCGCAAATTGATCGGCTTGGTGACGTAGTGGTCGCCCGCGACCTCGAGGCCGAGGATGCGATCGACGTCGGTGTCGCGGCGGGTGACGAAGATGATGCCCGCATTGCTGGTCGCCTGGATCTCCTTGGCGAGATCGAAACCGTCGCCGTCGGGCAGTTGCACGTCGAGGAAGACGAGATCGGTCCGCATCCGCAGCGCCTGGCGGCATTCCGCGCAGGAGCCGGCGCCGACCACGTCGAAATTGTTCTCGCTGAAATAACCGACCAGCATCGTCCGCGTCACCGGATCGTCCTCGACGACGATCAGCCGCTCGCGGCCAGCGACACGCAATTCCTGAACTGCGGAATCAGCCACGATGTTGGATGTCCTGTGTGCTTGCGGGCCGACCTGGAAGCTCAGGTCGCCGAGCGCGCCGTCCTGTGAACGTACATTCACGACTGTTCGAGCCCCCTCGAATTGCCTGCTGCAATACTAGGCGCGTTAGCGCGCCCAAACAACATTGGTCACGATCTGGCCGCATTAAGTATGAATTGGCCCACACTTCTCATCCCGAGCATCATGTTCGGGAGCCCCGCACGAGCGGCTGTTGTGCGGGCTGACGCCCATCCCGCGGCCACTTGCCCCGCCAAGAGCTTCAAATCTACTGTGGCGTCCCGAAAAGTCTGCCCCAGGAGGTGGCGCCATGGAAGTCATCCTGCTCGGCACCGGCGGCCCGCGCCCGGACCCGCGCCGCATGGCGACGACCACGCTGATCAGGCTGGGCGAGGAAAACATCCTGATCGATGCAGGCCGCGGCGTCATGGTGCAGCTCAGCAAAGCGGGCGTGCCGCTCGGCTCCATCAACACGGTCTTTCTCACCCATCACCATTTCGACCACATCGGCGACCTCTACGATGTGATGCTCAATTCATGGTTGCACGGGCGCAAGGACGATCTGAGCATCTATGGACCGCCGGATACCGAACGGCTCGTCAATACGCTCGTCACGCAGGTCTACGACAAGGACATCGCCTGGCGCGATCAGGGCGAGCCGAGCTTCGGCGGCTGGAAACCTGTCGTCGCGACCGACATTATACCGGGCCCCGTTCTCGACACCGGGCGCTGGAAGATCAGCGCCGAACTCGTCTCGCATGGCGACGGCCTCGACATGTCGCCGGCCTTCCTCGCACGCTGGATGTGTCTCGGCTATCGCTTCGAGGCCGAGGGCAAGGTCATCGCAATTTCCGGCGACACGGTGCCCTGCCCCGGTCTCGAGCGGTTGGCTGAGGGGGCCGACCTGCTGGTCCAGTGCTGCTTCCTCGCCACGCCGGAGATCGACAACGAGCACCTGCGCCGGCTTGCGAAATTCACGATGGCCTGTGGCGATACGGTCGGCAAAGTCGCGGCCAAGGCCGGCGTCAAGAAGCTCGCGCTGACCCATCACCGGCCTCGCACCGACGATTCCATGCTGAACGCGCTGCTCGTGGACGTCAGGCGGGACTACTCGGGTCCTGTCGTGCTCGGCGAGGACCTCACCCGGATCGAGGTCTGAAAACTCGAGATGCGCGAAGACCGTCCGACTTCAGAACGATCCAACCTCAACCCGAAATGACAATTGCTCTTCCGTCCCAGGCGCGATGTGCATCAGGCCCGGCTTGTCAGTGAATTCGCCGTCGAAGCCGGCCGGACTGGCATAGCCGCGCCAGGGCTCGATGCAGAGGAACTGCGCGCCAGATGGTTTCGACCAGACGCCAAGCTCGCGAAAGCCGCGCCATGACATTTCCAACCACGGCCCGGTGGACGCGCCCCGCTCCGCGGCATAGCGGACCGAATTGCTCGCGATCCGATCGAAGATGATTGCATCGTCGACGAACAGGGATTCGGACAGAGGCAACACGGAGCCTTTGATCGGGCTCGGCTCCGGTGCCGGACGCAGCAGGCCGCCGTCGAGACGGCGGACGGGAGATGGCTCTGCGTTCGCGAAGCTCAGCGCGTAACTCTCCTTCGCCAGTCCCGGTTGGAGCGGCCAGTTGAAAGCGGGATGGCCGCCGAGCGAGGCCGGCAATATCTCCTTGCCGGTGTTCGCGACCACGAGTGAAAGATCGAGACCGGATTCGTCGAGCGCATAGGTTGCCGTCAGGCGGAACGCGAAGGGGTAGAGCGCGCGCGTCGTCTCGCTGTCTTCGAGCACCAGGACACAGCGACTTTCGCCACGTTCCGCCCACGCAAAGCGGCTGTCGCGCGCGAAGCCGTGCTGGGTCATCCGGTAAATCCTGCCCCGGTGCCGCAATTCGTCATTGGCGAGACGCCCGACGATCGGAAACAGCAGCGGCGCATGGCGCGGCCAAGCCGGCTCCGCCTGCCAGACGAACTCGATGCCGGCATCGCTCGCCAGCGAACACATCTCCGCGCCTTGCGCCTTGATGGTCGCGGTGAGCCCGCCGCTGCGGATCGTATGCGTGTCGTCGGTCATAACAGCCTGTTCAGATCATCGCAGTTCGCAGGACAATTTCTAAATGTTCGCGGAATGTTGGAGCGACACTCTGCTCAAGAGCGCTGATAGTCGTCTTCAATCCGGATGATGTCGTCTTCCCCGAGATAGCTTCCCGTCTGGACCTCGATCAGCTCCAGCAT
>NZ_JBVVPQ010000142.1:0-6939 GCF_055811695.1 Bradyrhizobium sp. MI1.3
GCAACATATCCTGACAGTCCAGCCCTTATTTGAAATTTTACGCCGCTGGAGATGGTGCTGATCATGCTGCCATCTCCTCGGTTTGAGGCTGTTGGGCATGCATCCAATCGGCCGCCTGCTGAGCCTTGCTGGCGGCCGTGAAGATGGCCCGAGGATCGTCCTTGAGGAGTCGCAACCAGGATGCCACGTATGCGGCGTGATCGGGCCTGGGATGATGGGCGACACCCAAATCTGCCAGGATGAATGACGCCGCCAATTCGGCGGTGGCTTCTTCGATCGGCAGCCAATCGCGCTTGAACCGTTCCTGGAAGTCCCGGTCGAGCCTGTGCTTTGCGCCCGTGGCATGCGCTGCCTCATGTATTAAAGTGCCGGCTTGGGCCGCTGGGCTCGTGAACACTGCGTATTCCGGCATGAAGATCGTGTCGAGGTCGATGCGGTAGTGCGCATTGTAATTGCCGGTGACGATCGGGATCTTCAGCGCATCGATGAATGCGTCGACGTGAGTGAGGCGCTCGCTCGCAGGAAGCTTCTCGACGATCTGCGGTTCATAGCCATCCACTTGGGCGACATTGAACACTGTGAAGGCACGTGCGAACACGCGGTGACGAACATCATCGTCACCGTCGTCTGCATCGTCGTTGGTAGCCGCCTTTGTCTGCTTCCAGAGAACAACCGTCGTTCCTCGTTCGCCCTTGCGCACCTGCGCGCCGATGGCGAGCCATTGCCGATAGGTTCCCCAGAGGCCGTCGGCGTAGCCCTGAGCTTGCGCAGCAATCCAGAGCGCGAGCACGTTGACACCACGGTATCGTTTGGCTGACGAGATGTTCTGAGGGCGGGTGATGGCGGTGCCGTCGTGATGCCAGGGCATGCGCCATTCGCCGGCACCAGCTTCGATAGCAGCGACGATCTCGGCGGTGATGCGCGTGTAGACATCGGCGCGTTCTGCCGAACTCGATGTATGGGACATGGGAGAATCTCCGCGGCCGGCGGAGCAAGCCTCTCTCACTCCCTCAACCGGCCGCTCGATTCCGGCCTTCCTCGTCCTCTCCCGCCGCCCGACAGGGCGGCCGTGGTTGGTTGTGTGGTGTCTCATCATGATGGGGCTCCCGTTCGGCCGGGGTCCATCCCCGGCGGCGGAGCAGCCACCTGCGATGCCTGAAAGCGCGACCGCGCACTCGCAGAGCCGAAGCGAAAGCGGAGGACGGCGATCAGCCGTTGCGCGGCCGTGCGGGGCATCGCACGCTCCGACTATGCCGGGGCGGACGCCGGCGAGAACCACCCGGCGCGGCCGCAACCTCAGGCCTGGAGTTCTGACGTCAGTTGCCGTGATCAATATCGTCGAGGACAGCCTCGATGCGTGCGAGATCTTGTTGCAGAGCGGAGCGCTGCAGCGAAGATAACCGCTTCTCTTTGAGGACGGCTCTCGCCTCATCTGCGGAACGCGCCCATGCTGGCCGGTGCCTGGTGGTGATGCAGGCGTTTGGACAACGTGTTGGTTGGCAAAGCGCCGTCAGCGGCGTCTTGTTGTCGGCGTTGGTTGCCTGCTTCAGGCATAGGGCGGTCCCGGGATCGAAGAAGCAATCGGCGAGCACCCCGACGTGCAATGTGCGCGCGAGACTGGCGAGCATCGTGCGAAGCCGCGCGCGATCTGCAATCATGACTGGCAGGGGATCGAGTTCTGCCGCCGCAGCATCGAGCGCCTTTGATATGCGCGGCGCCGCTGGTCCGGACAGCATCGAGCCAGTCTGTCGCTCATCGAAGTACACCAGCAGATCATCGAGTTGCCCAAGCGCACGCTGGCTCTCGACCTCGGCGCGAAAGCCGGACTTGCTGGAGCCGGCATAGCCCTCGAAGGCAGCGACTGAGGCGTGCTTATACTGGATCATGCCGGCGATCGTGCCGAAGGGACGGTTGGCGATATGCCATGCGATCGTTCGGCGAAATTGCCGTGTTGTGATGCGCCAAGGCTTGCCTTCGGGGCTGGTGGGAATAACCGGCTCGTTGACCGTGCCGAACAGCTTATTGAGGTGATCGCGATAAAGATTGAGCTGCCGCACGATCTCGGCAGAGAGGTGATCCTTGCACACGGATTTGGCGGCCAGGACCGGCCAGAGTGTCGTGAGTCCGCGTGCGGTTGCCGCCGGGAACGACAGGCGCTCCAATACCTCGACGGCTTTGGCGACGGGTTCGATCGTGATCCATTCGGCCGCTTGGCCATGGCTCGACTTGCCTTTGTAGGCGACCGATCGGACGCGGTGGCGCATGATCAGACCATCTTCACTGCGGGTAATGGAGAGACACCCACGCTGCATTGCTTGAACTTCGCAGTCGCGCATGCCGCTCAGATACGCGCACAGGACATAGGCCGCTGATTGCAGCATCCGCTCCTCTTGGGCGAGCGTCTTGGCGTCGAAACGGGGTCGCCACGGTCGACCGGTCTCCGGCAGAAGAGAGATGCAGGTGTCCATGCCGCCGGTCTCAACGCCGAGTTCGCGTATGGCTGCATCGATCAGGTCCGGCGCTCCGCTCGCAAGCTGAATATGCATCCTGGACTCTGCGCGGGCATCGATCCCGATATGAAGATGAAGCAGGTGCGAGTTGACAGGAGGCGATACGTCACCTGTCTCTGGATGCCGCAAAACGGTGCCATTGTGAGCAGTCCCCCAGATCGGCACACCGCGCTCTTCACGCCGGCGCCGCTCAAAGTAGTCCGTGAGACGCCGGCGCTGTCGGCCACGGCGCTGTTTGCGGTCGAGGACCTGGTCTGATCGAACAAGCTTGGCGCAATGGGCCTCCAATCGATCCAACTCTTCACGGGCGGCGAAGATATCGGGCGCGAACTCGGTGACGTAGCGGATCGACCAGGCCAACAGTGGCGCGATGACTTCTTCCGGCATCCGTGGGGTGCGGTTCTCGCGGACGTGACGACAACCAGCGACACGGGCTGGAGCTTGTCCGCTCCACGGCTGGAACGACAGCCCTCGGGAAGGAAGATGATGACGATAGGCATGCAGGTCGACCGGCACTTCCAGGAGTTGGCCAACAATCACAGGCCGACGGCTGCGATCGGTCTGGAGATGGCGGGCATAGAGGTCGAGCAATTGCTGATCGACCCGCGAGAGATCGACAGCGCCGAGTTCGCCGTGGACGAACTCGAAGAATCGGCGCGCCCTGTTGAATATCTGCCGGACACAGGCAGGTGGGAGCTTCTTGCGATAACCAGGAAGGTCGACGTTGAGCCGGACATAGAGGAACTCCCGGATTGCTTCGCGGGTACCGACGTCTTCGACCGATGCAAAATGTACGGTGACGTGGCAGCGACGGGCGTTCTCGCGGAATACGGCCGGACCGAGATCCCAGCTTGCGTCGCCATAGCGCGACAGGCAACTCCGGTCGAAGCCCATCTTCAGCGGCGCGGAAGCAAGAACCGGACGGTCGTCTAGTCCCTGCCGGCATGGAGCGAAGGCAACTTGGCTCATGGCCGAACCTCGGGCGGAAGATATAGAGATTGTTGGGCGACCTCGCTGCGAGCTTGGGCGATCACACCTTCAGAGAAGACGGGCAGAATCTGCTGGGTGATGCGTGCATGCGCGCGACCGAACTTGATGCTCCAGTCGGCCGCAGAAAGCCCGGCCCGTTCGCCCTCGATAAAGTCAAGAAAAGCGAGAATCGCGGGCAGCTTACGAGCAGTGATGACTGCATTGCGGCATTCCAGACAGCCCCAGAACGGCTGCGGACAGGGCGAGCCTGCTTCGGCGAAGGGACTGCTCTGGAAACCTGAGCACGCAGCGAGCCAAACGTCCTGATCTCCATCCAGGAGCGCCCGCACGCTATTGGTCTGCACGAGGACATCAGCACCCTGGCGCCAAAGAGATTCGCTGTCGGGTGACAGAACGATCGGTCCTGCCGCCGCGACAACTTCCGTAAGGGCCTCGGCGACGGTGGCTTCATGCAATGGGCGCAGTGAAGGAATATCGGCATAGTGGCGAGCGGCGATCTCCGGCGTGTGGCCGACGGCAAAGCGCGCCATGTGCCCTTCGGTCTTGAGATACCAGAGTGCCTTATGCGTCTTGCGCAGCCGGGCGAGAGTGAGGTGAAGAGGACGGCGATCGTCGTCAACGATGCCGTGTCCAGCGACCCAGTTGTCCACCAACTGATGCGGGTGGTCGATGCCGGACCGAAACTGTCCGCGTCCTTTATAGTGATAGACCCAGAGAGACTCGACCGGAAGGAAGCGCCTGGTAAAGCCCGTCACTTCGATCAGCTTACGGATCAATCCGCCAGGTGTGCCGAGGCCGCCATCACGAACTCGCAGGCGCTTTTGTTCGGCACCGCGCGCGCGACGCTTTATGTAGCTGATCTCGACCGTACCGGGTCCGGGGTTTTGCAAACAGTCGATCGTCAGCGTCTTGCAGCATTCGATCTCGAGCCCCGTCTCCAACGACAGGAAGGTCAGCAATGGCGGCAGATCGGATGCGAGCAAATGATGGCGGCTATGGAGATCCTCGCAAAGGTTGGAAACCGGCAACCCGCGGCGCAGGCGCATGAAGTACAGGCGTTTGAAGGCACGGTCCGAGTGATCGATCTTGCCTTCTGCGGCAATCGTGGCTTCAACATCGGCGACCGCACTGCCGAGGTTGGAATCACCAGCTTCGTCGAGCGGACGGCCGATACGCCGGAACATCTTGCTGATATCGGCACGAGCCGCGTCACGTAGCTGACGAGCGACGAACGGACTATATGCGTCGCGGGGCTGCGATCGCCCTGCGGACTGCGCGCTCGTGTAACTCAGGCGACGGCGGAGCCCCTCATCGAGAAGGCCGGCTTGATCTATATCGATGGAGCGCAGCGCAAGAACCGCCTTCGCGAGGACCATGTGCCGATGGATCGGCGTCATGCCGGCGGCCTCAAGGGAGGCTTCGTATCCGTCAATATCCTGCGCGCGAAGATCGGAAGGCTTCGTGGCATGAGAGTGGTCTCTCAGATACGCGAAAAACCGATGATATGCCGCGATGTGCTGCTTGATGGTGCTGCGCGCTCCCAACGAGCCGCCGAGTTCGGCCTGTCGGCGAACAGCGCCGGCAAAGGCTATAGCGAGTGCCCGCGGGCGCAGGTCAATGAGATCGACTTCGACGATCCCACCATAGCGCGCCTCAATGTTGAAGCGCAGACCGAGCACTTGGTCGCCGGCATGAGCCGGGACAACACCATCTGCGGGCGCAAAACGAACTGGAGTTCCCTTCCGCGGCCGCCGCCTCATAACGAGTGCTCCGACGGCAGCAGCGCCAGTAACTCCGCGACGGCGGCATCGACGGTATCGGCGCGCGAAGCGATATGATCGAGATAGATGTAGGTCGTTGCGAGGCTGGCGTGGCCAAGGAGGCGCTGGACCTGTTGCAAGGGATCGCCGAGGATCTGCCGATATCCTTCCATCGATCCGGCGGGCAAAGCTGCATCGCGAAGCCGGTGCTGGATCAGCATCGCGAGCATATGCACGGCAAAGGTATGGCGGAGCTGGTGCGGGGTGATGTTGATCGAAAAGCCGAGAGACCTGCACCGCTCGGATGCCCGGGCGAAGATCACTTCCCAGGAGTTCGGTTGAACCGGCAATCCGACTTCCGTGAGCCACAGCACGGCGGGCTCGCTCGGTGTACCGTCGTCATCGCAGACGATGATCCTGCTGCGTTCTTCAGGGCTGAGCAGGTCAAGAGCGAAGTTGCTCCCGTCGAGCAGTCGCAATCGGGAAGCTGACTGCTCCCCATGAACGAAGATCGGACGTTCGCGCGAGCGCCAGCCGGAGCGCCGCCGGAACTTCGTGACCGCGTGAGCCCGTTCGACCGCGATGTAGGCCCGCGCCTGTTCAAGCAGTCGACCGGAAAGAAGAATCTGGCGACCACGATCACCCTTGGTCAGCGCGTCCGGCAGATCGAGCCACACCTGTCGAGCTGTTCGCCGATCGACGGCAGCGAGGTCGGACGCAAACAGAAAGGAGGCTTCTTCCAGCCGAAGGCCTGTCGTCACAACGAGGTCGGAAAACAACGCATTGCGAATGCCGTTGCGATCACGGGCGCCGGGGCGTGTTCTGCCATCAGGCATAAGGCCTCTGAGGCCGACGTCCCGAAATACCCGGTAGTCATCGAGGGTGACAAAGCTGACATCCGCTCGGCGGGCAGCCGGCTCATAGGCGTCGTTGCGTGCTGTAATCTGTGCTCGCCGGCCGCCGTATCCTCGCCTCCAAACGGAGCGGTGCGTGAACGGCGCTTCGGAGACCAGGCCTTCGTGAACACCCCAACGATAGAGGCGATCGAGACAGGCAACAGATCGATTCCAGGAAGCCGCGGAGATACGTTGGCCGGCCTCCGTCCGGCGACGAACTCGATGGTAGGCAAGGACGTCGCGACGATCACCTTGCCATACAGACTTGCCGCAGGCTTGCAAAAGAAAGCGGACCCAGACGAGGACGTCATAGCCATAGGCGCGAAGGGAGTGGCGGGAGCGAACGCCATTGAGAGGAAGATCGCGGAAGAAACGATCCAGATCAGGATCGTAGAGCGCCCCGTCCCGGAGAATCATGGGAACGTGGGCATCAAGCCCGTCTGCTGAGCGGCGCTCCTGAATAGTGATGTTCGAAGCCGGCGTTACCTTGTCCACAAGCTCGACCTTCCCCCGGCCCCCCATCCGGGGAGCCGGCATCAACGAAAGCGTTCAACTTGCCCGGCGCTATCCAGGCCGGCCGCCGCCAGCTATGTGGGAGCGCTGCGGCCGGCGGTGACCACCGCAAAGCCGTCCGCCCGCTACGGCGCTATTGGATGGCGCGCGTGCGGACGGCTTTGCTCTACCGAGCTACACCACAAGTGGAGACACGACCTATCGCCCCCGTCAGTCCTGTTGCATCGACGTCAGCAAGACACTGAGAGTCGGTGCAGACTGTCAAGATAA
>NZ_JBVVPQ010000143.1:0-6783 GCF_055811695.1 Bradyrhizobium sp. MI1.3
ACGAACAACGCCTCGATCTTCCGAAGCTTCTCGCGCAGCTGCGACTCGCTGTTCATTCTGATCCCGTTGCCCGCTCCAACCGGGATCACCCCATCACCGCGCCCCGGCGGCGTCAATCATCCCGACCGCGCTATCCAGAGCATTCCGCGCAAGTCAAGCCCGGGCACCGGTGATCCTATCGTGACGCTCACGATACAGCGGCAGATGGTCCGCATATTGGGCGACGACTACCTGCGCCACGGCGGCTTCGGTCGGTAGCCCGCCCTGGCCGGCACGATATCCAATCGTTCGCTCACATCCTCGCCGATTCGGTGCAGCGCCTGCTGACAGCACGGGCAGGCGTCATCGTCGAGGTCAATCAGCATCTCGACCCGCGGCAGATGCCCCGGCAGGGCTCCTCTGTTCCTGCGGCGCCGTCCTCGATCGCTCGGCAGCATTGGCTGCATCGGTCGTGGCATCACTGCTCGCCTCGACCTGCTCGACCTCTTCCAGGCCGAGCAGCAACTGGTCCTCCGGCAGCGTCTCGGCCCGGCGGCCGAAGCGATGACGCTGCAACTCCTTGATGATCTGCTCGAGCCGCGCGGCACGCGCCCGTTGCCTCGTTCGTTGGTCTCGCGGAGCGAGAAACCCCTTCGTGCGCCTACTGCTCAGCGGAAGTGTCGCTAGGAGCGAAACGTTGCTTAACATTGCGGCCGACACGATTCGGGCGCGGGCGAATAAATTGTCGATGTTCGTCGTAGATTGCGCCAAAATGCTCCGCCTCCGATCAACACGACAACTATTGCTTGGCGTGCGCACTATGATGTAGGAGCGCCCGCGTGCAACGAGTCTCGCGCCGCGTGGCTCGCTCACCCGCATAGGAGGTAAGACCAAACGATCTGTAAGAGTGGCGGACAGCGTATTGTCGATCGTCGGGCGGCGCCACGGAGTGGAAAGCGAGTTCGCGCGCCTCCCAATCCTGATAGGGGAGCTTCGCTCGTGTTTTCGTTATTCTAACGGAGGTGCCATCGCCCCTTGCTTCACACGAAAGCTAGAGGAGTTTAACAAAATGCGCGCGCCGACCTATTCCGAAGCCTTGGAATTCGCGATCGACCGATCGTACGACATTAACCTCGACATGTTGAGGTCACGGAATTTGCACCTTGACACGTACAACGATTATCTCGTCGGCACATATCCGCCTCTCAAGGCAATGGGCGATCTGAATGCCGAAAACTTGTTGCTTCAGGTTACGCCGTCAATTGATCTCTACTTTCACGTCCCCTTCTGTGATCAGCATTGCACATTTTGCCACTTCGCCAAAGAAATCCATCCATCTTCCGAGCGAGTGGAGCGCTATCTGGCGGCCTTGGATAAAGAGATGAGTTGGTCGGACGCGGCACTGGCTGACAGAGCTGTTGAGACTGCTTTCTTTGGAGGCGGTACCCCCTCGTTCCTGACCAACAGTCAACTCAAAACGCTATTTGGTATGATCGGCCGGCGCTTTGATCTGTCTAAGTCGGAGGTGAGTTTCGAATTACATCCCTCTCTTGCAAAGCAAGTGGATGCTGCAGATCGCATATCGACACTGCTCAGATCCGGCGTAAACCGCTTTGTATTGGGCGTTCAGAGTCTAGATCCGAGCATTTTACGTATACTAAACCGCGGGCACCGCGTGGACGAGGTAGTACAACTCGTAAAATTGCTGAATGAGATGGGCGTCGAAAATCTCTCGCTCGACCTCATGTATGGATTGCCGCAGCAAACGCTCCGTAGCTGGTACGACTCACTCATCGGCTTAATAGATTTGGGGATAGAGAAGTTCAATGTATTCCCCCTGATGTTCAAATCTACAGACCCCGTGGCCCGCCATTTGGCTCAGGGACGATATCAATTCGCCGGGGCTAAGGAGCGCATTATCATGCATTTTATGGCCGAGCACATCCTCACGACACTCGGCTATCGTCATGGGCCGATTTTCTACTGGAGTAAGCAGTCGCAGCCACACTCGGTTCAACAGCGCCGCAAATACGATTCCTGGAACGACAATAATCTGGTTCCGTTTGGGGTTGCCGGATTTGGCTACATGAGCCAGTGCCAGTTCTATAACGAGGCAGATTTAGATCGTTACCTATATAGGGTCGAGGCTGGCGAGAAGCCAGTGTGGAAGGGTGTTGTCCTGTCGCAAGATGATCTCATGCGCAGAACAGTAATGTTTGCCCTGCGAAGCAGTGGAGTGTCGCTCTCCCGCTTCGAGCGGGAGTTTGGGGTGTCGATTGAGAAATGCTTTGGCCGCGAGCTGGAAAAGTTGAATGAGGCAGGCCTCATCTGCATTTCAAATGACGGCCTGCTTTCGTTAACTGCCGCCGGCACCATCAATTCGGGCGCGGTATCGCTGCTATTCTTCTCGAACAATATACTTGAGCAGGTCGCGTATAACGACAGTAGGATAGCAGACAAACGAGCTGATCTGCTCGAAAAGCATGATTACTCACCGGCCGCTCGATACGGATCAAGTACCGAAATGCAAGTTGCATTTCGATGAAGCCGCGGGCGGGCTCGTTTATGGTCACTCCTTTTCCCGTTTCCACTCCGCAAAGCGCGCCTTGCGAAGGGCACGACATATTTTTGCATCTGGCCGATAGTATTGATCGGCGGCAGCGAGAACGCCCGCTTGGGCTGGTCAGCAATTTTGTCACCGATGAACTGCCACACTGCATTGCGGAAATCAAATGCAGTGAACGACCAGATGAAGCGGTCAAGTCGCTTGGACGCAGCGTCAACGCGATGATCGCCGCGAGTGACTATGATGCGTTGCTGCTAAGTCTACCGCAGTCCGACTTCGAGATCGCTAAGACAGATATCCACTATCTCGTAAATTGTGCTTATCAAATGTCTGCGTTTGCCGGCCTTCACCCCCTGGACGCCGAGCTGACGGTGGGAGAGGCACTGAGCCGCCTTGCGCGGTCAAGCTGTGACCGGCAACCCGGCATTGAGGTCCTCTCCTATGAAGATATGATCCTTACGAATCCGTTGCAGAGCGATCCACGCGTATACTGCCTCGGCGCGGCCGGGGTCGAGGAACGAGATTTTTGCTTGGGGCATCAGATCATCGAGAGCGAATTGCAGTCAGCAATGGACGCTCTCCTTGAGTTGCGTGATGCGGCCGAGGTGGATGCGGGGCAATGTCTTGCGCTATGCTTGGCGCGCCTTGAGTCAGCAAACTATATTCTGACGCGCTTTTATGAACATATGTCACCAGACCTATTTGGCCAATTTCGTGCGTTGTACGGAAAGAATCGTTACAAGAATACGCTTGGTCCAAGCGGCCGCTTCTCGGCCCGTATCGTGGCAGTGTCGGTGCTACTAGTCGGTGAAGAACTCTTCCACCAGAAACCGCAATTCTATAGGGATCTATATCGGCTTTCCGAATATTATCCGCAGAGGTGCATTCACGAGGTATTCCGCTGGCTCTCGTCAGACAACGGGAGTGCACCGATCAAGCCGGGTTGGCTAGAAGGGAAAGCGGAGTTTCCCAGGCTTGCGACGATTTCGTCCGTCGTGGAGCATCAAGGTGGCGAAATCGGAACGCTGCGCGCGTCCTGTGTTTGTGCACTGAATCGATTTACCCGGATGCACCGTAGCACGGCCTTAAAATATACCCTTGAGCCGGGTCGCCCACTTGTCGGAGTTGATGTATCGGAAAGTGTTGAGGCTGTCCTTTCTCAGCGGCTGTTGACAGAGGCGTCGATAAGCTGACGGTGGTCTCTGGCTGGCTAAAAACAAACAAGGGTGCCAGAGGCGCAGGACGTCCGGCATCGGTCGAGAGGTGATAGTAGGTGTCTCAAGACGAACTGATCCTTCGTCGGTTCGAGCCCGAGGATAGCGATGGTGTATGGCATCTCCACAGAAGCGCATCTCAGGACGTTGGTGTGTGTGGCCCGGAAGGGGCCTGGGAGGATGATTTACGGAATATCGGGGAAGTATACATCGGGTCGGGCGGAGACTTCGTAGTTGCGCATGTTGGTCCCCGACTCGCCGCCATGGGTGGGCTGAAACCTGTTGATGATGATGTCGCAGAACTCAAACGTATGCGGGTCGATCCCGTCTTTCAGCGACGAGGGATTGGAGGCAGGGTTCTTCGTGAATTGGAGTCGCGAGCTGTTGTTCTCGGTTTCAAGTGGATAGTGCTCGACACAACAACGATCCAAGTGGGAGCTCAAAGGCTTTATGAGACCGCTGGCTATGTTCGCCGCAGGGAAGGGATGTTGCACGGATATGCAGTGATCTTTTACGAAAAGCGGCTCACTGGCGAGGACGACCTACATGAGGGTTGTGAGCCCGGCATAATCCAGTGAAGTTCTATGGGCGCGCAAAGAGGGAGTTCGGGAAGAAACAGGATTCGATCGTGCAGCGCCTGCTGAGCGCGCTTAGACGGAAGACGGCCGAGCAATTGTGGCGGAGGAGCCGCTTGCGGAGGCCACGACCGCTGCCCCACTGCCCGGGTTGTGGACGGCTCCGGCATGTAGGGCCCGACCCGCCGCCAGCCCCTCTCGTCGAGCAGCCGGGAAAGCCAACTGGCGCAGCCGATCAGTGGAGGTCGCATCGACCTGTGCAATGGCGCCGTCAGGGCAACATTCGCTCATGCGGCAATACGAAGAATCAAATTTGCAAACAATGACGTAATTGCGGTCGGCGCTCGTGGCAGACAACCTCCGTTATCGTTGAGCCCTCGCAATCAAATGATTCGAAGGAGCTCCCATGAAGCAGTACGTCGGGCTGGACGTCTCACAGAGAGAAACCGCTGTGTGCGTTGTCAACGAGACTGGTCAAGTAATCTTCGAAGGGAAAGCCAAGTCTAATCCTGGTGCCTTGACTGACCTGCTTAACAAACATGCGCCTCATGCCGAGCGTATCGGCTTCGAGACCGGTGCGATGGCGAGTTGGCTATGGCATGAATGTCAATCGGCTTGCAAATTTGGCTCTGACGCATATTCGATGATCGTGATTGTTTTTATGGCGCGCCAATCAGCCTAGCCTGAAGGAGATCGAGCTTAGCGCGCCCGTACATCTGCCGTTTGACCAGCTTGAGCTTGGTGATCTGAGCTTCCACTTGGCCATTGGACCATGGTTGCGTAATAGCGGCGTGCACCGCGCCCTTATCGTTGGCGATTCCATTCGCGAACGAGGCAATGAGGCTCCGCTTGGATTCATCAATCCAAGGTTCGAGCTCCATCTCGGCCTTCTTTCGGATCATCGCGTGGAAGCGGCCAACGAGAGCTTGGGCATCGGCCAGCATAGGAACGTTTTGTTCGATGACCGCAAGCGTGACGGTCTCGGCTTTGGTTAGGTGGTCGCGTTTCGTCGTCATCAGCTGCGCTATCGTCCTGGCGGCGGGGACCTTCTGGCAATTGTTGATGGCTGATAGTCTCGGCACGTCGCCGTCGCGTCGCCCATTCCGCCACGGCGCAGCGATCCCTTGAAGCCTTGTCCCTTCAAGCGGCGCCAGAGCTCGGCACCGTTGCGACAGCCGACTGACCACTGCGCGTCCAGGAACGGCAGATGCCCGTCCAGGGTGCTTTGACGGGTGCGGAACGTATCCGTACCGCCGCCGCGGCTAATTTGGCGAACCAGATTGCGACTATGTCCTGTGCGGCGGACGATCTCCTTGAGCGACACACCGTCGCTGACGAGAGCCGTAATCACGGCATGGCTGTCCTGCCGCCGCAAATAGCCCTGATAGCGCAGTTTTTCCGCACAGGTCAGCAATTCCGGGTTGATCGTCGTCGCTCCAATTGCGGTTCGGATTCTGTTCATGGAGCGGCGCACCGCATCAAGGAAGGCCGCGCTCGCATTTTCCATCAGATGCCAGCGGTCGGCGACTTGGATGGCGTTCGGCAGCGCCTTGGCTGCTGCCTCGCCGTATCCACCACCGCGATCTCGCGACACAATTTTGATCGCTGGGTGCTTCGATAGCCACGCCCGAACGGTCGCAGTTTCCCTGTCGGGCAGCAGGGTAACGATCCGCCGACGCTCCAAATCGCACACGATGGTCCCGTACCGATGGTTTCTCCGGAACGCCCAGTCATCGATGCCCACAACAAGCAACGGATCTGTCGGCATCGCCGTCCGCCGGCGGACCACCCGTAGCAAGGTATCGTTGCTGACAGGCAGCATGAGCCGCTTGGCGAAGCTTGCCGCCGGCCGGCCGCCGAGCGCCAACCCCAAGTGATGGACGATGTATTCCAACCGTGCCGTCCGGCGCCGTCGAAGCGGGACGATGTCTTCTCCGAACCGCTCCGCGAAGATCCGCCGGCGGCAATGCGGCACCTCACATGTGAAGCGCCGCGTGAGCAATCGGAGGCGCACCCTTCTGCCCGCTGACGGCAAATCAGCCACGTGCCGGATGTATCGGCTATGGATTCGGCGCGACGCTGTCGCGAACAAAGGGCATTGGGCCTCCGCAGCCTCTGACCGAACAGCCAGAATAACCGAATCCATTGAGTCACTTACACCATCAAACACCAAACCACTCGGTACTAGCGATGAGATTTGAAAGCCCGTCCGCATGGCGCTGATTCTCCGTTTGAGAACCACAGTCGCCCGGCAAACTTCATCGGAAATGATGGTGTGGAACGGCCCTTCGAACCGGCATCAAAAGTGCCTAACGTGGTCGCGTAGAGAGGCGCCACAAAGGAAGGACCGTTCCATGGAGAAGATTATCACGGTGGGTTTGGATTTGGCCAAGTCGATCTTTCAAGTTCACGGCATCGCCGAAAACGGGAAAGTCTTGGTTCGTCGCAC
>NZ_JBVVPQ010000144.1:0-6712 GCF_055811695.1 Bradyrhizobium sp. MI1.3
CCGCTGATGGCAAATCGGCAACGTGCCGGACGTAGCGGCTATGGATGCGGCCCGACGCTGTCGCGCACAAAGGGCACCGAGCCTCCGCAGCTTCCGACCTGACAGCCAGAATAAGCGAATCCATTGAGTCACTTACGCCATCAAACACCAAACCACTCGGTACTAGCGATGAGATTTGAAAGCCCGTCCGCATGGCGCTGATTCTCCGCTTGAGAACCACAGTCGCCCGGCAAACTTCATCAGAAATGAGTCAGACCCCCGATTGGATGCCGATCACCCCGAAAACGGGGTCCTTATTCCATGCCGAAACACACGCGCCTTCGTTCAATCCGGCTTCAATGAGGTCGCACAACTGCACCTGCCGCACCATCGCGTGAACGCGACCTCACAGAACCCTCCAGATTCCGGATTGGGCGGCTTCGTGATTCCTTTGACGGCGAGATTCGCTGTTGGGGAGAACCCATGAGCCATCCGCGCGACGATCGTCAGGACGATCTGTTTCGTCCATCTCTGGAGAAGATCATCAACCTTCGCCATCCGTTGGTGCGTCTGGCGGCGGAGATCGATTGGGACTTCCTGGCGAGACGCTTCAGTTCGGTCTGTCGCCTCGGGCCGGGGCAGCCACCGTTGCCGACACGATTGGTAGCCGGACTATTCATCCTCAAGCACATGCACAATCTCTCTGACGAGGCGCTGTGCGACAGGTGGGTCGAGAACCCGTATTTTCAGTATTTCTGCGGCGAGGTGGTGTTCCGGCACGACTTGCCATTCGATCGCTCGTCGCTGACCCGCTGGCGCCAGCGGCTGGGTGAGGAGCAGATCGCCGCGCTGTTGCAAGAAAGCCTCTCGGTGGCGCATCGAACTGGGGCAATCGAGACCAAAGATCTCGAGCGGGTCGTTGTGGATACCACCGTACAGGAGAAGGCGATCGCGCATCCGAGCGATGCGCGGCTCATGCACCGGGCGATCGAGAAGCTGGTCGGTTTGGCCAAACGCGAGAGCGTCGAACTGCGCCAAAGCTATCTGCGCGTGGCCAGGCGCGCCGCCATCATGGTGGGACGCTACACGCATGCCCACCAGTTCAAGCGTGCCCGGCGAGAGCTCAAATTCCTGCGCACCCGGCTTGGCCGCATCATCCGTGACATCAGACGCAAGATCGAGGGCGACCCTGCGCTTGAGGATCGCTTTGGTCCGCTGCTCGATCTCGCCCACCGGGTTCGCCATCAAGAGCAGCGTCAGCGCGGTCCCAAGGTCTACTCGTTGCACGCCCCCGAGGTGGAGTGCATCGACAAAGGCAAGGCCCGGGCACCTTACGAATTTGGCTGCAAAGTCTCGATTGCCACGCCTGCCACCGCGCCCAAAGGCGGGCAGTTCGTACTGCATGCCAAGGCCCTGCACGGCAATCCCTATGACGGCCACACGCTCGGTCCCGTCATCGCCGACCTCGAAAAGCTCACTGGTGTTGCAGCGCGCCGCATCCACGGCGACAAGGGCTACCGCGGCCACAACTGTCCCGACCGGTTCAAGGTCTGGATCAGCGGCCAGGTTCGCCGTGTCACCAAAGCCATCCGCCGCGAGATGCGGCGTCGCGCCGCCGTCGAGCCTGTGATCGGCCATCTCAAGGACGACCACCGAATGCGCCGTAACCATCTCAAGGGTCGCGACGGCGACCGCACCAACGCCGTGCTCGCCGCCGCCGGCTACAACTTCAGCCTGCTCCGCCGCTGGCTCACCGAACTTTTATGCGGCCTGTTATGGATACTCTGTCGCCACCTATCGCAACCACACCTTGCGTAAAACGGTGCTCAGGGACGTTCTTCACAAACGACCAAAAAGTCGAGCAGACCTATTCGATGAACTTCAAATTCACGTGACCGGTTGTCGCGCCATAGAATGGCGCCATTGCTGTTGCCTCGGAAGAAGCGGTGCATCGATACGGCTGTGACGCGTTCTGATGATGCGAATTTGAGAGTCGCGGCGCGTAGCCCTTAGCCGCGAAGCTCGCAAGAGCTGCCACCCGTCAGCTCGCCGTCAGACTCTTGGAGTATCATTGTCCATGAGCGGGCGGCGCAACCTTCATGCGAGGCGAAAATCGAGATGCGCAATCGAATCGACGAATCATCAATGTTCTTTGGGCAAAATAACGAGCTGAACAATTCGCTCAACAGCAACGGCTTCGATGAACATCTTGTCGGTCTTGCACGGCACAAGGATCAGTCGCCTGGTGATCCGCCCGAACGAATGGGGTGCTGCACCAGTAAGGCAGATGCCTCGTATCCAGCTAACGCCGGTACATCCTCTCCTGCGAGAATGAGCACCTCTGTATTCCAATACAGGACTGCCGAGTTGCGTGATGCGAATGTCGGAAACATATGCGTCGGACTCGCCGCTGGATGGCTTACCAACCTCGCGCAAAGCCCAACCTCACGAATGACTGCGCTGGCACCTGGATCAAGCGGATCCCGATCAGCGGCCACGTCTCAGCATCGGTATGAACGTATGATGAGATCGTTGCGAGCGGAGAATGTAGAGCGCGCTGAAGCCGGCTTTAGGGCGCGGGCATCCGTGTTCGCGGAAACGGGCTTTACACCATCCGATAGAGGCAACACATACGTCTTCGGCGATTCCGAGCAACTCTCGGCAATGAAGGACAAGATCGTGTACGATGGCAGAAGATATCTGCTTGGCTTGAGTTTTGAGCGCGACGGGCGACAGCAAAAGCACTTAGTTGCGACGTCAGCGTCTGATGGAATGGTGACGTTCTTCGACCCGAATTACGGTGAATTTACGATTGCACCGGAGGATATGGATGACTTCTTAAGAAGTCTCGCAAATCGTTACAGAAGTCCCCCCAACAGCCTGGAATTGCTGAGTATCACCACACAAAGGGTCCGCTGAGGACTGGCCTCCTGACCTCCGGCAGGAGTTGATGCCCCGGCGTTTAAGGTAGCAGGGCTATTTTGCGGCGTACGGGCCGAGATGTTGTGAATATCGCACCACCGATTGATCATGCGGATCAACAGGCATCGGGCATCTCTCGAAAGGCCCTCGAAGCGCGCTATGAAAGCGTGATGATCCGGGCCAAGAACGGGGTCGTACGTTCGCTGCACGAACCCGAGCATTTCGGCGAAATGGTCGAGATAATAGTAGACGGGCAGTTGCGGCAGTTTAGCCACGCGGACCGTCGGGGCAGGAATCGTTTGTTCTATTTTTGTTCGAATGGTATGGGTAAAGTCAAGCGCCTCGACAGGCTCCAGCGCCCCTGGTTGCCGCTCGCTGCGTCGTCCAGCAGCCGCGCTATGTTAAGGCCCAGAGTCAGGAAGGCGAAGCCGGGGTATCTTCCTTCAGACCCCGGGCGACGATCCGGAGCGCTTCGTCCGGAAGCGGCCGCTGCAGCTTCAGGGCCTCGTCCACCGGTGCCGTCATCCAGGTCTCGACCTCATCGGGCGTCGTCAGGATGAGCTATGCGGGATTTTGGGTGACGAGGTGATCAGGCGGCGTGGTTTGCCGGCACTTGGATGACCTCGATGCCGTCGTTGAATCTGACACCCGCGATGACCTTCGGCAACTGATTTGTGCCTTTGAGCCGCCGCCAGGTCTTGGATGCGGCGATGACCAGCTTGAACACCATCAGCTTGGCGGTGGTCGGCGACAACGAACCCTTGATGGAGCGGAGGGCCGTGGAAAGCGACCGGCGCGACGCAACCGGGGGAAGCTTCCGGAGCATTTGCCGCGCATCGATGTCGTAATCGATATCGAGAGCCACATCTGCCCTTGCTGCGGCGAGCGGCTGCACAAGATCGGGGAGACCGTCAAGGAAGCCTTCGACGTCATTCCGATGCAGTACCGGGTCAAGCGCATTGTGCGTCCGCGGTATGGCTGCCGGGGATGCCGCCAGGGTGTGATGCAGGCACCTGCGCCGGCCCAGGCGATCGATGGCGGGATGGTGACGGAAGCCTTGCTGGCCCACATCGCGGTGATGAAATACGGCTACCAGTTGCCGCTGCATCGGCAGGAACAGATGTTCGCCGCGCAAGGCATCACGCTCGATCGGCAGACGCTGGCCTCGTGGATGGGCCGCGCCGCCTGGTGGCTGAAGCCGCTTCACACGCTGTTGCGCGACACAGTGATGTCCTACCCGCGGCTGTTTGCCGACGAGACGCCGCTGCCAGTTCTCGATCCCGGCCGTGGCAGGACCAAAGTCTGCCAGTTCTGGGCGATCGCCACCGATGACCGTCCGTGGGGCGGCCCGGCGCCGCCGGCGGTAGTCTACATGTTTGCCGAGGATCGCAAGGCGACCCGCGCCAAGCAGCTGTTCGGGGACTACCACGGCATCCTGCAGGTCGACGGCTATGCCGTCTACAAGGGCCTGATCAAGAACGGCGGCCATCTGGTGCAGTTGGCGTTCTGCTTCGCTCATGCGCGGCGGAAGTTCTGGGACGTTCACGTCGCGACGAAGTCGCCGATAGAGCTGGCCCCGGTTGATTGGACAGCGCCCCGCTGGATTTAAGTGGATTCCTGCCGGGTTATGCTGAACGCGGGGCTTTACGATTTTGTCGTTGCGTCGGGAGGGCGTAGCCCGACCAGAGCGACGACAAAATCGTCGGCGACGGTCATGCGGCCATCACCATAGCTTGCGTGCCGAAGTAAGCCTCGTCGGGCGTGCGCCCGTCAAGGCTCGAGTGGGGGCGTCCCTGATTGTAGAAGGCCAGATACTTGGCAATTGACGCTCGCGCCTCGGACACGCTGTCGTAGGCGCGGAGATAGTCGAGTAGCGCGGGGGAATCCCACCCCCACGCCCTCCGAGAACCGGACGTGAGCCTCTCGACTCATCCGGCTCCTATCGCCCCAACCGGAGATTCCGTGGACCAATGGGCGAACAGGTTCGGCTGGCGGGATTTGACCCCGCGCAACCAGCCCCACGCTCGCTTTGCGTGTCCCCGAAGTCTTTTGTATTTCCGCTGTGCCCAGCGCACGATAAATGGATCTACTGTGCGCAGTGCCCTGCGAAGCGCCGAACGATGAAAACGCCCGTAATAGTTGACCCAGCCAACAAGAATAGGCCGTGCCCATTGGGCGATTTTCTCCAAGTCGAGATCGTTGCGATGATGCAGCTTCCAGCGACGCACGTCTTCGCGCATCGCCTTGGCCGCTTTGTCGCTGACCGCAGGAGAGAAACTGACGAACAGCTTTCCAGCGCGATTCATCGATTGTCGGGGTCGAAACGTAAAGCCCAGAAAATCGAAGCGTTGCTCCGGATAACCGTTCGGTCGGTTCGAGTCTTTGCAGTACACAATCTTCGTCTTTTGCGGATGCAATTCCAACTTACACGCCGCAAGCCGCGCTTCCAGCGCTTGCCGCAATGAAAGCGCTTGCGCCTCACTGCGACAGTGACAGATGGCATCATCCGCGTAGCGCTCGAACGGAATGTCTGGATTATTTTCCTTCATCCAACGATCGAACGCATAGTGCAGGAAAAGGTTTGCCAAGATTGGGCTGACGACTGCCCCTTGCGGGGTCCCCTTCTCTCGGCTGACCAGCGCGCCATCCGGCATGCTCACGGGTGCCTTCAGCCATCTTTCGATGTAGAGCAGCACCCATGCGCAGTCGGTATGACGACGCACCGCTCGCATCAATAACTCCCAGTCGATGTTGTCGAAGAAGCCTTTGATGTCGAGATCGAGCACCCAGTCAAAGCGCCAGCATCTCTGCCGTGCCGCAGCCAACGCATCATGCGCCGACCGACCGGGACGATATCCAAAGGAGTCATCGTGGAACACTGGTTCCAGGACGGGCTCAAGATATCGCTTGACTACCATTTGGGCGATTCTGTCAGAAACGGTCGGGATACCTAACGATCTCGTTCCCCGTCCGTCCCCTTTCGGTATGTCAACTCGACGAACCGGTGGCGGCATGTAGCTGCCCGACGACATTCGATTCCAGAGCCGATAAAGGTTGTTACTCAAATCCCTCTCGAACTCCGCGATCGTTTGATCGTCGACGCCAGCCGCCCCGCGGCTTTCCCTCACTCGCTTATAAGCCAACCATACTTCGCGCTTGGAAATATTAAACGGTCTTGCTTTATCCACGCTGGTCCTCCCCTTGCAGGTTGCCAACATAATAAAGCCGGGCGACGTCACCCCTTCGGTCCAGCTCCGTTACAGAGCCTTCATTCCTATTACGAGCGACTCCGCCCCTGTGTCCCGCATCGGTACTCTCGCCCTCGCGGAGTCCATCCGCTTGAGCTTCTCCCTTGGCATCGGGACGACAGGTTCCTGAGTTCCTTACCAAAGCCTGGATCAAGGTCACGCCGCCTCCATGCCGGACGCCGATTGAGCAGTAGACAGGCTCCCCTCAATCTTTATTCGCGGGACAGAAGTCTGGGTCCCGGTTTCGACGTCGTTTGATACGTTTCGACACGTCATCAGCGGTTTACTTCCGTTCGTCTCCTTGAACCTCACCTGACGGAGTCTTGCTCCGCCTTTTCCATCGACGTTCACCACAATGGCTCTTGACCAGTGCAGCTCGTGGCGGTTTGAAGCCTGCTCCTGCAAGCCGACTTCGAGGGGCCTACCCTCATCTCCGATAAAGCATCGCCACCGTTCATATTTCGAACAGTGACGTTCACAGCACACAACTTCTTCGTATTTGACCGTGCGCCAGAGCCGCTCGACAAACACGTTGTCGCGCCAGGCGCCCTTGCCGTCCATGC
>NZ_JBVVPQ010000145.1:0-6455 GCF_055811695.1 Bradyrhizobium sp. MI1.3
CCCGGTCAAGCCGGGGCATGACAGTTGGGGCTACGGCGCCTGCACCACGGTCGGCACCCCCGGCTCCAGCAATCGCAGCCTTGTGCCAAAACCCAGCACATCAAACGTCTTGCGCAGATCCTCGCCGTTCTGGCGGAAATGCGCCCAACCCTCCGTATGAACCGGCACGATCATCGCATCGGGGAAGGCGCGTGCGGTCTCGATGGTGTCGTTGGTGTCCATGGTGAGATGGAACGGCCCGCGCGTTTGCGCGGCGCCGGCGAAAGGCATCACCACGCCGCATTTGAAGCGGCGCGCGACCTCGGCGACGCCGTCGAACCAGGTGGTGTCGCCGCTGATATAAACCGAAGTGGTGTCGGTCCGGCTCGACGACACCACGAAACCGATGACGTCGCCCGACAGCGGCTCGATGCCGGCCGGGCCGTGGCGCGCGGGCGTGGCGGTGATCGTCAGCGTATTGCCGTCACCGTCTTTCAGATGCGAGGTCGCCCATGGCGCGAGGCCTTCGACATGGCCGCCCAGGCGCTTGGCGCCGGCCTCGGTCGTCAGCGCGCGCGGCGCTTTAAGCAGATAGTCGCGGCCGGAATTGTCGAGATTGTCGGAATGCTGGTCGTGGCTGAGCAGGACCGCGTCGACCGGGCCGATTGCGTCGGCCTTCAGCGCGGGTCCAATCGTCTTCTCCAGCTTCACATGCGGCAGTTGATAGGCGCCGGGCGCATCGAAGGTCGGGTCAGTGAGCAGGCGGAAGCCATCGATCTCGATCAGCGCAGTGGGACCGCCGATCAGGGTGATGGAAATGGGCATGATGGACTCCTCTTACGAGACGGATTTTGCGGGCCGCGTCACCAGATAGATGCCAAGTGCGACCGGGATGATTCCGAGCAGATCGCGGGCCTCGACATGCTCGCCGAGCACGAGATACGCGAACAGCATTCCGAGCGGCGGCATCAGGAAATGATAGGCACTGGCAGCCGTCGCGCCACACACTTTCAGGAGATGAAACCAGAGCCAGTAGGCCATGATCGAGCCGCCGAGCACGAGGAAGGCGAAAGCGCCGATCAGGCCCGGCGTGAAGTCGATGGCATGGACGTCAGCGAAGGTGAGCGCGACCGGCGTCAGCACGATGCCGGCGGCGAGATTCTGCACGCCATTGCCGATCCACAACGAGCCCTTTGGCGCGAGCAGCTTGAACAAAATGGTGCCAGCGACGAGGGAGGCAAGCGAGGCCAGCGTGAACACGATGCCGTGCAGCGAGTCGGTGCCGACCGACAGGCGGTGCCAGACGATCAAGGTCACGCCCATGATGCCGAGCAGGAGGCCGCTCGCCTTGCGCCACGTCATGCCTTCGCCGAGCAGAATCGCGGCGAGGCCCGCCGTGAACACCGGATTGGCCGACACGATCAGGCCGCCGAGCCCGGCGGAGACCGATTGCAGCCCGGTGTAGCCGAGGCCGAGATAGAGCGCGTTGTTGGCGACGCCGAGCACGGCGAAGATCGCGGCATCGCGCCAGGACAGCGACCAGTCGTCGCCGCGGACCAGCGTGGCACCGATGATCAGGATGCCGGCGAGCGAAAAGCGCGCGGCGAGCAGGATCAGCGGCGGGCAATGGGTCACGCCGATCTTGCCGGCGACGAAGGCGTAGCTCCAGAGCAGGCAGAACGCGCCGATGGCGAGCGGCAGCGTATTGAAGCGGCTGCGGGGAACCGAAATCGAGGGGGCGAGCGACATGCGAATCTCCTGAGCCCTCGATCTAGGGAGCCGGCTTGTCATTTGGAAATTAAATGATTAACTTCTAGTCAGTGGATTTTCGAATGGAGGCGCCCATGCTCGATCTGGAGCTCCTGCGCAGCTTCGTGTCGGTGGTCGATGCCGGCGGCTTCACCCGCGCCGGCGAGCGCGTCCATCGCACGCAATCGACCGTCAGCCAGCAGATCAAGCGGCTGGAGGAGGATGTCGGACAGGTGCTGCTGCATCGTGACGGCAAGGATTTGCGCCCGACTGAAGCCGGCGAACGGCTGCTGTCCTATGCGCGGCGGCTGTTGTCGCTTGCGGAAGAGGCCCGCGACGTGCTGCGCCAGCCCGACGGCGAAGGCGCGATCCGGCTCGGCATCCCCGAAGACTTTGCGGCGTACCGGCTGGCGAAACTGCTCGGCGCCTTCTCGCGTTCGCATCCGGGCCTGCGGCTCGATGTGCGCGCCGACCAGAGCAAGAACCTGTCGCGCGACCTCGATCGCGGCGAGCTCGATCTCGCATTGTTCAAGCGCGCAGCCGGTGAGAAGGGCGCGATCGCGGTGTGGCCGGAGCAGGTGCACTGGGTCACCAGCAAGAGCCATCCGATCCACGCCGATGTCGCCTCGGTGCCGCTGATCGGCTTTCCGCTCGGCTGCCTCTACCGCGCCGGCGCCATCCACGCGCTGGAAAGCGCGGGCCGCATTTGGCACATGTCCTACACGTCATCGAGCCTCGCCGGCATCCAAGCCGCGGTCGCTGCCGGCATGGGGCTGAGCATCCTGTCGGAGATGGCGATCCAGTCCGACCACCGCGTGCTGACCGCGAAGGATGGATTTGCGCCAATCAACCGGACCGAAGTCGCGTTGATGGCCGCGCCGGGTGCAAGCCCCGCGACGCTGCGGCTCGCCGATCGGCTGGCAGAGTTCTGCGATGACGTGCAGGCGAAGGCGGCGTGAACCGTTGCGATAGTCGCGATCTGCGGCTGCGAGACCGGTACGTTCCCTCCCCCCTTGTGGGGGAGGGTTAGGGAGAGGGGTACCACACGGGGACTATCTCGATTCGCACACGCGTTTGCGCGACGCCAACGCGCAACTTTTCCTGGGCTACCCCCCTCCCCTGCCCTCCCCCACAAGGGGGGGAGGGAGCGCAATGTGCGCGTGGTGAGAGGGTTCAGCCCGATCGAAGCGATAGCTAGTCAATAACACCGCGACGCGGCAATCGCGTGAACGCGGCGGTCGCCGAGCAAATGCGCGACAAAACCATTCTTTGGAAAGATCTTTGCAAACGCCGCGTCGCGGATGCTGAGGCCGCCGGCATAGGCGCCGAAGGCGGGCATCACGGCGCGCATCCCATCACAGGCGAAACAGCGGCGCTCCATCGAGCGGCCGCGCGCGGAGACGCGGGCCTTGGGATGGAGATGGCCGGCGATCTCGCCGCCCGCGCCGGTCGGCTCGTGGCGGAAGGTGATCGGGCCGATCGCGACTTCGTCGGCGACGGTGCCGCCGAGATCACGCGGCAGCGCCGGATCGTGATTGCCCGAAATCCAGATCCAGTCGCGGCCGGCCTGCAAGGCGGCGACCGCGTCGCGATCCTCCGCCGACAGGCGTCCATGCGCGCTGCGATCATGAAAACTGTCGCCGAGCGCAATGACGATGCGGGGATCATGGCGGGAGATGACAGCAGCGAGACGACTGAGAGTCGCGATGGTGTCGTAAGGCGGCAGCAGTACGCCGCGCATGGCGAAGCTGGAACCTTTTTCCAGATGCAAATCGGAGACGACGAGCAGGCGCTGCTCTTCCCAGAACAGTGCGCCGGAGAGATCGGCGGCGAACGTCACGCTGCTGATGTTGACATTCGAAACGCGCATGTCCTCGTTATCTCCTGAAACCAGCGCGCCTGCCGTCACGTCAAAACCTGCTCTTATCCCATCGCCTCTTTGACCAGCTCATCGGCGGCCTCCGCCAGGAGCTCGTCTCCAGCTTCGCCATAGACTGACTCGCGGCCGATTTCCAGCATCACGGGGACGGCGAGCGGGGAGACGTGGTCGAGTTCCCGGTGGGTGATCCGGCCCTGAATGCGCATCAGCATGTCGCTGAGGCGGCGCAGATCGAGCAGGCCGGTGGCGGCATCGGCCCGCGCGGCACGCAACAGCACGTGATCGGCCTGGTGTTTTCGCAAAACGTCGTAGACGAGATCGGTCGAGAACAGCACCTGGCGGCGGCTCTTCTCCTCGCCGGTGTGACGGCGCGCGATCAGGCCGGAGATGATCGCGCAATTGCGAAACGTGCGCTTCATCAGTGCGGATTCGGCAAGCCAAGCTTCGAGATCGTCGCCGAGCATATCAGGGTCGAACAGCGCATCGAGGTCGATCCTGCCGTCCCGGATCATGGAGGACAGGTCGCCGAGCGCCCAGACCGCGATCGCATATTCGTTGGCGACGAAGCCGAGCGGTCGGGCGCGGGCACGCTCCAGCCGGCGCGTCAACAGCATGCCCAGCGTCTGGTGCGCGAGACGGCCTTCGAAGGGATAGCAGACGATGTAGTGCTTGTTGGCGCGGGGAAAACTCTCGACCAGCAGCTCGCGCACTTCAGGCACACGCGAGACGTCCTTTTGCTGCGACAGCCAGTCGCGCACCTGCTCCGGCAAGGCGCCCCACGCGCGCCCGTCATCGAGCAGGCGGCGGACCCGTTCGGCGAGATAGGTCGAGAGTGGGAACTTGCCGCCCATATAGGACGGCACCTTCGGGTCCTTGTCGTTGGCGCGCGAGACATAGACCTGGTCCTCGACCAGGGTCTCGTAGCGCACCACCTCGCCCGAGAACACGAAGGTGTCGCCGGGGCTGAGGCCCTCGATGAAGGCTTCCTCGATTTCGCCGAGCAACCTGCCGCCGCGCGCGATCACGCCCGTCGACCCGCCTGCTTTTCCTTGACCACCGCCGCGCGATCGCACCAGCCGCACCTTCAGCATGTCGTCCTCGACGATGGTGCCGACATTCATCCGGTAGCTCTGCCGCACCTTGGGATTGGCGACGCGCCAGCGCCCCTCCTTGTCCTGCTTGATGCGGGCGAAGCGCTCATAGGTCTTCAGCGCGTAGCCGCCGGAGGCGACGAAATCGACCACGTCGTCGAAATCCTGCCGCGTGAGATCGGCGTAAGGTGCGGCGGTGCGCACTTCGTCGTAGAGCTCGTCGGAGAAAAACGGCTCGCCGCAGGCGCAGCCGAGCACGTGCTGGGCCAGCACGTCGAGCGCACCGATCCGCAGCGGCGGCGTGTCCTGCGCATTCTCCGCGATGGCGTCGATCGCGACGCGGCACTCCAGCACCTCGAAGCGGTTCGCGGGCACCAGCACCGCGCGCGAGGCTTCGTCGAGCCGGTGGTTGGCGCGGCCGATGCGCTGCATCAGGCGCGAGGAGCCCTTGGGCGCGCCGATATTGACGACGAGATCGACGTCGCCCCAGTCGACGCCGAGATCGAGCGAGGAGGTGCAGACCACGCCGCGCAGTTTGCCCGCCGACATCGCATCCTCGACCTTGCGGCGCTGGGCGACGTCGAGTGAGCCGTGATGCAGCGCGATGGCAAGGTTGTCGTCATTCATGCTCCAGAGATTCTGGAACAGCATCTCGGCCTGGCTGCGGGTGTTGACGAAAACCAGCGTGGTCTTGTTCGCCTTGATCAGCTCGTAGATCTCGGGAAGCGCATGGCGGGCACTGTGGCCGGCCCAGGGCAGGCGTTCGCGCGTGTCCATCATTTCGACCAGCGGCGGCGCCGCGCCGCCGGCAAGGACGATGTCGGCCGCCGCTTCCGTGCCGCCGGGCTGCGGCACCAGGAAGCGCGCCAGCGATTCCGGCTCGGCCACGGTCGCCGACAGGCCGATCGCGCGCATCTGCGGCGCCAATCGCCACAGCCGCGCCAGCCCGAGGGAGAGAAGATCGCCGCGCTTGGACGTCACCAGCGCGTGCAGCTCGTCGAGCACGATACGCTTCAGCGAGGAGAACAGGAACGGCGCGTCGTCGGAGGACAGCAGCAGCGCGAGTTGTTCGGGCGTCGTCAGCAAAATGTCAGGCGGATAGCGTCGCTGCCGCTGCCGCCGCGACGTCGGCGTGTCGCCGGTGCGGGTCTCGATCTTGATCGGCAGCGCCATCTCGGCGACGGGACGCTCGAGGTTGCGCGCGATATCGACCGCGAGCGCCTTGAGCGGCGAGATGTAGAGCGTGTGCAGGCCGCCGGTGCGTTGCAGACTGCGGCCGGTGGAGATCACCGATTTCGCCGAAGCTTTGGGCGTAGAACTCAACTCCACCAGCGTCGGCAGAAATCCCGCCAGCGTCTTGCCGGCGCCGGTGGGCGCGATCAGCAGTGCGGACCGGTCCTCGCGCGCCTTCTCCAGCAGCGCCAATTGATGCGCGCGGGGCGACCAGCCGCGGGCTGTGAACCACGCCTGGAAGTGGTCGGGCAGCAGCGCGGCAGGCTCGGCCGGAGATTTGCGGATGCGGGGCGGCACGGCATCACAGGTAAGCCGTGGGGGTGGGTTCGTCGAGGGGGTGGTCCCGTAGGGTGGGCAAAGCGAAGCGTGCCCACCATGTGCACCCGAATGCATGGAGAGATGGTGGGCACGGCGCAAGTGCGCCTTTGCCCACCCTACGGGACCACCCCCTCGACGAACCCTGCGCCGCTGCGGCGACGAGCTCACGCGCGCCAACGTGCTGAAGCAGGCCTCCAACCTCAAAG
>NZ_JBVVPQ010000146.1:0-6410 GCF_055811695.1 Bradyrhizobium sp. MI1.3
CTCGCCGATGGTCTGAAGCGGTACGGCTATCTACTCAATCCTGGAAGCAAGGCCGGCCTTCCCATCGGCTTTCATGCATCCGGTCCCGAAGGTTTCCAGCTTGTCGGAATGACCTGCCCGGCATGTCATACGCGCCAGCGAACGCTTTCCTTCTTCTCGATGGGAACGCGGGTCGGGTTGATCTTCTTCTTGAGCTGCGCGGTGCCTTTGAACTGTTTCCGTGTCCAGAACTTCACCGCCGCCAATCCCAGCGGTAGGCCCTCGACAGTTACGGCGAGACTGGAATGCATCAGCATTCCGCAGACCGTGTGATGACGCCAACGGCCATCCTTGTCCCGGCCGCTATTGACGCTCTTGGTCAGGCCGATGGCGCTCGTATTCGCACGTTGGTAGGAGAATTCCGTCGTGTCCTGAATGAGGAGAATTGGGCCCGTACAATCGTCGTAGCGCGTGCGTGTGGCGGCGAAGTGGCCGCTGAGGATGTCAGCTTCCTCCACGCGTTCGTTGGCGAAGAAGCGGTAGGCCGCCTTCGTGCTCGCCCAGTCCTGGCATGCGAGCGGTATGCTTCCGCCCATGCCGTCACCAATTTGCTTCAACAGCTCCCCAAATCGCTGACCCAGACGGGCATCTTTGAAAGCTGCTTTGTCGATCTCCCGCTCCGTCCAATGTTCGACGGCGCTTTCAGCACCATCATCCGGGCTGGCCGACCAACGACACGTCGTTCCGCTTGAACGCATCAAGGCACCTCGCCGCCGCGATTCAGGTGCTCGACAATGAATCACAAGCGATTCATCCGATTCAAGATTTTTCGATCGGGGCTATCGCAATAGAATCAAGCATTTGTGGGTAATTGAAAGCTTCGTCGTATGCGTACGATGCTGAAGCCATTTGTGAGGCGGTCACCCGCCCGACAATGCGGTTCGTACCGGTGAAGACTGCCGAACAACAAGCAGCCAGCATGATTTTGCGAACGCGAGAGATGCTAATGAGGCAGCGCAGCCAGACTGCAAATGCTCTGCGGGCTCATATGGCCGAATTGGGCATTATCGCCGGCACAGGCATGGCAAGCATCGCAAAACTCTTGGTCCTTCTCCGGGACGAAAAAGACAATAGGATCCCCGGCGCCGCCCGCTTTGCCCTGATCCTATTCGCTGAACAGATTGAGCTGCTTACAACCCGCATAGAGAAGCTCGACAGAGAGATTTTGGTTGCCGTCAGAAAGGACCCCGATGCAAGGCGTCTGATGAGCATTCCGGGTGTCGGTCCTCTCATCGCCGCTACCGTTCGGACATCGGTTTTGGATGCTCGCAATTTTGCGACTGCACGAGATTTTGCGGCTTGGACGGGGCTCACACCGAGGGCACAGTCGAGCGGCGGAAACGAAAGGCTCGGCGCGATATCAAAGCGTGGAAATCGGCAACGACGGACGCTCTTGATCGTTGGTGCGACCTCGATCATCAAGCTTGCTAAACGAGGCTTGAAAGTCCCGCTCTGGATTCGGACCATGCTGCAAAGACGGCCGGTCAAGGTCGTATCCGTGGCGCTCGCCAATAAGATGGCGCGCACCATCTGGGCCTTGCTGGTCAGAGGCGGCATCTATCAGGCGCCGGCTGCAATGCTGAAAACCTAATCTTAAGAGCTCTCCGGCGGAAGAAGAAAGCTGCCGAGGAGGCAAGGTGCAAATCTGGATGAACCCCGAATGACGTCATTCCCGGTAGCAATCAGACCGCCTGACTCACTGCGCTTCGAGCGCGAGAAATTGATTGGGCGATTGCTTCCGCGGATATCATCGTGGCCAGCGGCCAGGCGCCGTGTTTTAGAGGCCGAACATATGACCGCACCGTCATCCCTTGTTCAACCAGAGAAAGATCTTGCGGCCCGGGCCGTTCCACATATGAGTCAGAGCCCTTATTCCATGCCGAAACACATATCGGCCGATCGAGCTGCGCGCTTGTTGATCTTGTCATAGGCCCTCACGTATAATTCCGCGCATTTGCCGCTGCGCCACAAGCCTGTGCCGGGCGCTCCTGCCGTCCATGCTTATCGGGATGTCGTAGTCGGCGAGCAAGGAGGGATCGGTCGAGAGTTTGAAGCTGCTTTGACGGATGACACAAGCAGTCGATGTTTCTCAAAAGATGCTTTCCGGTGGAAGACATTTGTGCGGGAGACCTATCGTCAGACCACCATCAACCACGATTTCCGAGCCGGTTAGATAGGAGGACTGGTCGCTGAGCAGGAACAACACTGCTTCCGACACTTCTTGCGGCTGGGCGGCCCGCCCGAGTGGAATAGGAAAACAGTAGCCATCACAGTTCCTGGTGGTCGGGGTGGCGACCAAGCCGGGATGAACAGAGTTCACTCGGACACCCGACGCCGCTGCCTCCAGGGCGGCGGACTTCGTCAGACCCCGAACCCCGAACTTCGAGGCGACATAGGCATTGAGCCCTGCACTACCACGCAGCCCCTCGACTGATGAGATGTTCACGATCGAACCGCCGCCAGCGCGGCGCATCGCGGGTAGAGCCGCCTGCATGCCGAGGAACACACCAGTAAGATTGACTGCGAGGGTTTTGTTCCACTGATCGAGCGAGAGCTGCTCGATCGGGGCAAAGCTGCAGATACCCGCGTTGTTGACCAGGCCGTTCAGCGCGCCGAAGCTATTTTCCGCGCTCGCGATCGCGTTGCACCACTCCTCCGGCTGTGTGACGTCCTGACGCACATATAGAGCCGACGTACCAAGTTGAGCCGCGAGGATCTCTCCTTCTTCCTGAAGAAGATCAGTGATCACCACTCTTGCCCCCTCGTCTACCAGCAGGCGGGCATGAGCGGCACCCATCCCTCGAGCTCCGCCCGTGACCAGAATGACTTTCTCATTCATACGCCTCACGACAGGGGCCTCGCTTCGTTTGTTGGCTAACGGCGGTGCAGCGTTTTCCAAGCACTAAAAAGAATGCCGGGATCACGCTGGCCCTTGTAGAGGGGCGAGACCCCGCGTTTAACGTCGAGCAAGGTGAACACGGCGGTTTGCGCCGCGCGAACGGAATATTCCACCGTAAACACGACGTCGTCAGGCATTTCGCAGAATTGGCCGATGAAGGCGAGATTGCGCGATCCCTTGGGAATCACCTTCGGTCGGTCCGTCCCAGTCCGTGGCATGAACTGGGCCGTGATGTAGGGCATCATCGCGGTCACGACGCGCGAGCTGTCGAGAATGCGCGGAATACTGTCCGTAAAGCGCAAGTGCAAAAGCAACTCGATAAGGACTTCACGCCCCGTGCACTCTGACATGGGCCTATGGACGAAGTTACCGGGTTGGTCTGGGAACAGCCCGTAACCCCACCAGACCCAAACATTCTTCGGCTGTTCGAAATAGTGTGGCTGTGCGTTAAGGACAATGGTCAGAAGCCAATTGGAATCCTTGATCGTGATTAGTCCGCCGTGCCCGGCACTGCTTCCGGTGAAGGCTTCAAGCCGATCGAAGAAGGTCGAATCATCGCCCGTGACCGTGAAGGACTCCCATTTGGATTTGGCAAGACTAGAGACAAAGGCCGCGGGCTGACCGAAGTCCGGGCTTATGCTGGCCAAACGTTCCCATAGCTTCCAAGAGCTGCCGTTTCGGTCTCTGTTCAGAACCGGAACCGTGTCCATTGAGCCGTAGCTGGTGTCGGATGTCATCGACCCGTTCGTGATGAAAACCAGATCTCGCTCCGTCAGATCTATAGCGCGATGCTCCCCGCCCTGCTTGTAGCGTAGGCACGTGGCAGTCTTCTGCCCGTGTTGGATCAAGACATCAATATCGGTGACCTCCGCCCCCTTCTCCAGCCGCACGCCTCGCATCGTCAACCACGCGACGATCGGGCGAACTATGGCATCGAACTGGTTGAACCGGGTCCGGTAGATCCCCCTCATGCTGTCGATGGTCGGAAACAGGTGCAGGAACCTGAGGCAGTAGCGCTTGAACTCGACCGCACTATGCCAGGGCGCAAAAGCGAAGGTGGTGCACCAGATGAACCAAAAGTTACTGTTGAAGAACTCGGACTCGAAGCAGTCCTGAATCGTCCTAATGCCAAGCACAGATTCCGGGGTTGCGCATAAGGCCACGAGATCGAGTCGGTCTTTCTCCGTAAAACCAAGGTCAGACACGTCGACGATCTCACCGCCCGAGATCAGGCGTGCTTTGTCGTCCCAGGAGAACTCCTGATGAAACTCCATCAGTTCGTCCTTCACCGACTTGGCCGGATCGCCGATCGAGGGAATGAAGGAGAGTAAATCGAAGGTGCAGTTAAAGTTCTCCTCGAACATGCGCCCGCCGCGCATCAAATAGCCATCTTTCGGATTGCCCGTTGCGTCGAGGCTACCGCCAAAGTGCTCCGTCTCCTCGAACAGCACCACATTAGGGCCCATAAGCCCGCCCTCCTTGATGAGATAGGCCGCAGCCGCCAACGCGGCGATGCCCGTTCCGACCAAATAGGCTCTACGTGGAGTCGCCTGCGGATGGGGGCGCGATAACTGGGGCGCAGGGCACATGAGGTCCTCCGAGAACACAGGTTGTACCAGGGCGTGTCGATCCGGTGATCGTCAGTTGGGGGCTCAACGGACCTATGTGACCAACCACAACATAGCTCTCCGTTGCGGGAGCTGGGCCTACCCCTTTAGGTAGCTGTCGCCGGGCCGAAGTGAGCTGCTGCCGGTTTGATGGACACCGAGATTGGGTGTTTCATGAAGCCGGAGGGGCCCGAACACTTCGATCCCAACGTCATCGTCAGCAAGGCGCTCGAGGCCGCCGTCAACGCTTCGTCTGAAATTTGGAAGCCGCGGCGCCGCGTCACGCGCTCAAAATAGGCGTCAAGCACCAATCAAAAAGGCCGCAGAGCTACGCTTACGCTTGTGCAGCGTCGCCGCATGAAAGACCGTCCGCACCCCTTCATCGCCTGCTCGATGAACACTGGATCGCCGATTGACCCGCGTGATCGGTGAACACCGACCGCTTGATCTCTACGCCGCGCGCCGGCAACGCCGCAGAAGGACGGCTAGCATCAGCGCCGCCCAATGCCCGGCGCCACCCGTCACAAGTATTGTCATTACTTCCACATCTGTGTTGGCACTAAAAGCGTAAGAAGGCAGCTACAACTGAAGATGTGGGCGCATAAAATATGCGCAAATACTCCTCCAGTACGCCCTTCACATCTCCGGCTTTGGTATTGTCGCATTCGTTAGCGAATCTTGGGAACGGGCAGCACATACTCACGTGTGAGTTGCGCCAGCGCCAGCTTACGTCTTTCTACCTCGATTGGATTGGCCCAAGAAAGTGCTCGATCGACACCGACCGAGATGTTCGGGTACATCGGCGGACACTTCGATTCCGAGTTCCTCAATCAGTTCTTGGGACAGGGCCTCGCGTGGTGTTTTACCCCGTTCGATCTTTCGGCCCGTGCTGCATGAAACTTTCGGTCCCACGCTTGCGTACCAGCAGAATGTTACCTACGACATCCGTCATGGGGGCAGTAGCGATCTGCGTTGTGCGCCTGGCTGCGGCGTCATCCATCAAGCAACGACCCTTTTTTCAAAACAGTCTGTGGGACCGCTTGCGGTAGCACTATCAGCAGCGGGACAATGACGACCATACCGGCGGCCAGCATCACTCCCGATACGCCGGCTACAGTCAATATCTGGGCGCCAAGGACGGCTCCGAAGCCGATGGCTGAATTGATGACCGCCGAGTGTATCGCGGCAGCAGTCATGATTGTCGAACCGGCGGCGCGCAGGATCCAGGTCTGCAGTCCCGCGAACAGCGCCGCGGCGGCGGCGCCCCAGATGACCAGCAAGACAAGGACCCGATCTGTCCCCAGTTGGGGACCGAACCATCCAAGGCCAACGAGCGCCAGACACAGGGCCCAGCAGTGATGATGGACTTGGTGAATCGGTGGATGAGAACGCCGGCCAGGATGTTCCCAAGAAATCCTGCTCCACCAAAGCTGAACAATAACGCGCCAATCATGACATGGGCAAGATTTGGTCTCTCTGAGGAATGGTTCTATAAATGTGTACGCCGCGAAGTGCGCCGCCGCCATGAATGCCGTTACGGCATAGATCCCCAGCAGGTCATGTCTGCGGCAGACCGATCCAAGCTCTCTCCATCCCGCTGGCGTCCCGGCCTCCATGTTCGGAAGAACTGCCACCATCAGGGCTGAGGTGATCAGTCCGATGGCTCCAATTAATCCGAACGCTGCACGCCATCCGCTCACCTGACCGACGAGGTTCGCGAGCGGCACGCCAACAACGGTCGCCATCGAGATCCCGCCGAATACGATTGCGGTCGCAACACCCATACGGGAGCTATCGCCGAAAGTTGGTGACGGCGGGAATCGGGAAGGCGGCATATCGTGGGGGTGCTTGACGCCTCCACTTCT
>NZ_JBVVPQ010000147.1:0-5907 GCF_055811695.1 Bradyrhizobium sp. MI1.3
GCACGTTGTTAAGACGCACGAGGCTCGGGGCACTCAAGACATGAGAATAGAAATGAAGAACTTGTTGTTTACGGCAGTGGGCACGATGGTGCTTGCTTCGGTGGCCCCTGCATTCAGTGCTGATCTGCCTACGCAACCCATCAAGCCTCTCCACACCGCCGCGCCTGGGCCTGTTGCGGCTGCAATCTACGATTGGAGCGCTTACTATATCGGCGCGAACGGTGGCTTGGGCTCAGGCGCGAGTTGTTGGGAGTACCTTGGCAGCACGCCCGAGGGCTGTCATCATCCGACAGGCGGTAGCGTAGGCCTCCAGATCGGCTATCGATGGCAGGTGGGTCAGATCGTGCTGGGTGTTGAGGGCCAGGGGAACTGGGCTAATTTGACCGGGTCCAATGACAGCAGCGCGTTTTTCGATACTATCAACCAGACTAAGATTGACGCGTTCGGTCTTCTGACGGGGCAGATTGGTTATGCGTTCGGCAACAACCTACTTTACGGCAAAGGCGGCGCCGCAGTCACGCGCAACATCTTTCAGATCACCTCAACCTTCACGGGAGCCAGCAGCACAAGCGACGTTCTTTGGGGCGGCGCGTTGGGGGTCGGATTCGAGCACGGCCTCGCGCCGGACTGGACGGTAGGCTTCGAGTACGACCACCTGTTCTTCCAGCCTCGCACGGAGAACTTCACCGGGAACATTGCTGGGGCCGATCGCATCCGCAATGACCTCGATGTTATCACGGTGCGGGTCAACTACAAGTTTGGCGGTCCGATTCTCCTCAGATACTGATCCGTAGTTGTGTCGATGGCCCCGGCCAGGCCGGGGCCATTTGAAGGAAAGCATGGCCCGCTCAGAGCCCGGCCATTCAGGCAGCTCCAACGCGACGTTCAAGCGGCGCCTGCGCGATCCCGGCCCATCGCCTTTCGCCGGCCTGGGACCCGTCCTTCTCCGGACGGCATGCTCGGCAGCACTTGGCGGGTAGCCGGATCATCGCTGCCGGCTCGGCGCTGAGCACATTCGGCCGAAAGTGCGGCGACCGCCTTGCCAAGGTAAGCGGCGCATCGCCGTCGCAATCGAGGCAGGACACGTTAGATCGGCTCATCCGCCTCTGTCGCAAACCTGGACGACCGGTAGCTCGGCTTTCCAACATCTCACCGGGCCGTCCGATATCGCGCGCCAAGCGCCGATGCGGTTCGAGGAGAAATCATCTGTGCCGCGGGCCGTGCGCAATGACGTCCGCGGACACGGGCGGCCTCATGATGAAGCAAGGCGGCATCCACAAAGGAGTGACCCAAGTTTCTCCGGCCGGGACGCCATAACCCTCGCGCTCAGATGGCATCGCTGCCGGGCGCAAGCTCCATCACCGGGGTAGACCTCTAGTCCCGTTTATTCAAGCGCGAAGATGAAACCCACCGAACCCCAGGCGTCAGCCTCGGGCCACACAGCTGCATTGAAGTCAAGCTGCTGTGCCCACGCGCTGATACCCTCGCTCTCTTCTTCGGGAGCTGGGTTCGGGAGCCTAGCCATTACGGCGCGAACCGATTGATGGCCGTTCTTCTAAATCGAAACCACATATTTGCACGAATGTGGTCGGCGGCTTCGGCGGCTCCGAAGATTGGTCGCGAGCCGACCCACCACACAATCACGTCGGACTACTTCGATCATTGCGATCGCGTTTAGCCCGATCGGCGTCTTGAACGATTGTTGCCTCCGACGTTAAGCGGGCACGTTCGCCTGCAACCTAGGCTGGGACCGCATCGAGCCTGGATTGCGCTGGCTGACAGCCTTGCTTTACTCCATCTCCCATGCCTTCTCAGGCGGGACGAGGCTCAGGATAGAAAGGGAGGGAGAGTTCTTCTCTACCGAGACGCGCTCGGTGAAGAGGGATGCTGCGTAGGCGCGAGATCGCTGCCCTCGATTGCCTTTATTGCTGGCCAAGGTTTTCAAGCCGTATGGTGTGGCTAATCACATTGCGCGCAATTATCGCAGCAATCAATTTGCGGGTAAGGTGATCGCGCAGTGTGAAAGCGCGGGGGAATAGGTTTGGAGTTCATTTTCGGTCCTTCACACCTCGAAGGGGCTTCTGCAGTTCGCACCCGTAGCAACCACAACAGGATTCCTGCAGAGTCCGTAGCGCGAGACGTGTCAAGACAGTTGGATCCAAGTGACCTTTTGCGGCCAGAGCTAATACCTTTTCGGCGAGGCACGCCTTCAACGAAGACGTCCGGTTTGCTTCGGGCACCATCCCGATCGCATCGTCCAGAACACCTCGCAACAAAGCGCATAGTTTGGTTTTTGCTGTCATGGCGCTAATCCAAAAACAACGGAGATCTGGCCGACCTCGGCTCCGGCCCGCCTGGCCGGTGGCCCCCGGAAAGCCATGCGGAATAAACCTTCTTCGCTCCAGGGAGCGGGGGGATAAGGGAGACGGCCGAGCCTACAAGTACAAGAACTAGGTTTCGGGAATGTGACGGTTCGTGCTCCGCTCATTCTGGATGCATGACGGCTTAAGAAAGCATCCTGCGGTAGGTCCTTTGGTTTTCGAGTCAACGCTTGCTGACGCTATCAACAAAAGTTCGTAAAGCGTTTGGTGAGGATCGCCGAGCCGTGAATTGGGCAGCCTTAGTGGATTGCTTGTTCCGATCGCGCCAATTCCAGCTTAGGAGCTCGTCGCGCCTTTGAGCCGGATGTGCGGCGCAGTTGCTATAATCGGCGAGCCACGCTTGTGAATCCACGCTGTTCAATCTGGCGGTGATGTTCACGGCCAGAGCTCCGGCTCGGCGGAAAACGGATTGGTCCACAGCCTCAGAGTTGTCGAACCCCAGTTCTGGTAGTTGAAACACGACGCAACATCATCTTGAACTGTTGTGGCAAGGTTCACAGTTGAGCTTACGAGTGATAAGAATTTCTCTTCGAGATCATTTCGGCGTGCTCCGGCCAGCCCAGCTTGTCGCCGTCCAGGATCGCTGGTTCGAGTGGCTGGACATTCGCACCGAAGCTTTCGCCCAGCTGCGCGATCCAGTGACGCTGGGACGAGCTTGGGTGCCTCTGGGCTCGATTACCGTTCCCTCACAACCAGAATGGGCACCAACACATCCGGCGGTCGCCCGAGCTCGCCGCCCCACGTAATGCCGAATCGCCCTCTTTAGCACCCTATTGCATGGAGGGGATCAAGTTTGAAACATCCCCGTGTGGTCGTTCTGGCGCAGTCAGTCAGGAGCGCGACACGATTATGATGGCTCGCGGAACGAAACAAGACCGTTGGGGCGTGTCTGATTCACACTGTCGAACTTGCGGCACGCTGGTAGTTAGTTGTAGAGCTAGGCGGTATGGACTCTAAGTACCCATTTCCAGAAGCAAATCAGATTCATGACTGTTTTTCGGAGCTAGTCTTCGGTGTCATGAACCCGCTGGTCTCGACCGCGGGTCAAACGCGCAATGCACCAGAAGTGGCTGCTTTGTAGCTTACCCGCCGAGGTCGTAATGGCCGATATAGCCATTTGGCCGCCCGTTTGCCTCAATCCGCGCCGCTGCAAACGTGCGCTCACCGTCACCTACAACATCCCGTCACAGGCGTTCCGATATGCAGTTGCTAAGTCTCTCTACCTCGAGCGTCATCCTCTCGAGTGCCCCTTCTCACAACTTAAGCAATTCAGCCGCGTTGCAACCGATTGACATGGAACAGAAGGACCAATGTCCGTCAACTCCTGCAACTACGCCAATCATGGGGCTGGCTCCTTTTGTGTCTCGATCGACGGCAGTAGCCCACCGTGAATCTTTGCCTCAAAGCTCCGCAGCCGCTGATAGATCGAGATCAGTTCGACGATCGTGCTCCAGGAGTTGACGAGATACTGAAACGAGGTTCGCACTTGCGTGAACGCGTTGAGGATCTGGTTCATCGCGCCGAGGGTGATCCTGCCCGCGATGATTGTGGGCGCAAGCAGCAGATAAGGAAAGATGCGGTCAGTCTGCAGATAGACGATGCGGCCGATATTGAAGTACATGAAGTTCAGATAGAGCCGGAAGTAATTCCTGCGAATGTCGCTAAACAGCACGCTTAATGTCGGCGCATTGGCACGCGCCGTATCATCCTCGCCGAGCACGAGCTCCTTGCGATAGGCCGCTTCGACCCGCTGGTTGAAAAATTCAATTCCGGGCAGGCGGATACCGATAAGCGCGAGAACGCCGGTGCCCAGGATCGACCAGATGACTGCGGCGAACACCAGCGGATAGGGAATCGAGCCGAACAGAGGCAGCTCCGTGATGTTGCTGGACAGCCTCACCAGAACCGGCAGGAAGGCCAAGAGCGTCAGCATCGCACTGATGAGATTGACGCCTAAACCTTCCATGGTACTGGCAAAGCGCATGGTGTCTTCCTGAATCCGCTGGGAGGCGCCTTCGATCGTGCGCAGCCGCGGCCAGTTGGCGACATAAAAATCGTTCATCGCCGTGCGCCAGCGGAAGATGTAGTGGCTGACGAAGAATCGCGTGATCACGCCGACCACGACGGCCAGGAGCGCGATACCGGCAAAGGTCGACAATTCGTTGTAGAACTGCTCGACCGTGACTGGCGCCGACTTCGAAAGCGCAGCCTGGACCAGGTCGTAGAACGGTCCATACCAGCTGTTGATCGCGACCGAGACCTGGACCTGAAAGTAAGAGGTGAACAGGATCAGCGCCGAACCAAGAATGGACCACGTCGCCCAGGGATGGGGGGCAAATAACATCCATGCAGCCGCGAACACCGTAACGGTCAGCGCAAAATAGAGATCAAACCACAGCGCCGAGGCGGACCAGAACGTCGCAAGCCCGACCGGCTTCTCCGGGGATTGAAAGAGATTGCCGGCAACTCCATACCAGAACGCCATCGCCAATGCCGCCCAAAGAATTGACGACGCAAAGAACAACTTTGGTCGAGGGAAGAATGAAACGAACATGCTTGCTGTCCTCATAGATTTAGAGCTTCATCTCAGAAGATGAACTCGCCGCCGTCTGGCTAACTCTTTCCTGACTTGGTCCGTCCGGGGCCAGTCGCGTCGCACGCGCGATGCTTAGCGTACCCGAGAAGGCCCCGGGCAGGCCGGGGCCTTCGATTCACCAGCCTAACTACAGATCAATATTTGATGGGAGTCGTACCACCGAACTTATAGTTGAGCCGCGCAGTCACGAGGTCGAAGTCCTGAAGGATGCGATCGCCGCCCAGCGAAGTACCAGCCGAGACAAAGTGCACGTCGGCATCCCGCATGAAGAAATGGTCGTACTCGACGCCTACGGACCAGTTCGGCGCGAAACCGACTTCGATCCCGACCCCCACAGTAGCCCCCCAAGGGCTGATATCAGTGCTCGCGATCTGCGCGTCCGTGAGTACGGACTTGACCCCATACGTGTTGCTCACCACTGCGACGCCACCCTTGGCGTACAACAGTACATTCTCGAGCGCAAAACCGATCTGCCCAGTCATCGTACCGAACGCGTCGATCTTGCTCTGGTTGACATCGCCAAACGCAATGCTGACATTGGATCCGCTCAGATCAGCCCAGTTCCCCTGACCTTCAACGCCCAGCACGATCTGGCCCATCTGCCATCGATAGCCGATCTGTCCACCTACTGTCATGCCCGTCGCGTCATGACAGCCCTCAAACTTGCTGCTACTGTAGTCCCAACAATTCGAGCTTACGCCCAGGCCGCCGTTCATACCTACGTAGATGCCGCTCCAGTCGTAGATTGCGGCCGCAACGGCCCGCGGAGCTTTGGTGTAGATTGCTTGGGCGGGCTGCGCGGTCAGGTCTGCACTGAATGAGGGCGTCGCTATCGCAAGCGTCAGCATGCTTGTAGCCGCAAGCAGGAAGTTTTTCATTTCTATTCTCATGTCTTGAGTGCCCCGAGCCTCGTGCGTCTTAACAACGTGC
>NZ_JBVVPQ010000148.1:0-5883 GCF_055811695.1 Bradyrhizobium sp. MI1.3
GCAAGAATCCTCGCCGCTGTCAGGCAGAAAATCCACTCAAGCTACTGTCCGAATTTGCGGGGCCAGCTCTGTTCTTCGACTCGTCAGCTTTTCGACAGCTACTCCCAGTAGCGTAAGCAATGTAAATCGATAGCACCTTTTCGGCGAAACTGAAGTGAGAGGCACCAGATGGCCCCCGCAATCGAAGGCGTGATCCATATCAATTCTGACAGTGGCAGCTCGCAGTCTGTACAGGACATCGAATCGGCTTTCGGTTCGGTTCTGGTCGGCCTCGCGATGCAGGCTACGCAGCGGAACATGGAAAATCTTCACGCCACTATGGCTGAGACGGAAGAGGGTACCTGACGTCGGTTCTTTGACGTAAGTGGAGTGTCGCCATGGATGGCGGCAAATTTAAACAGAAGGTAAAGCGATATGACGAAAACAAGTGGTGTTGACTCTCCTAGTGCTCACGACGCCCATGATAATAGTGCTCACGACGCCCCTGATAACAAGTCTGGCAGCAATTCCACGAGTTCCGGTTCGACGGCGTCTACCGCCGTAGCGGCCGGTGGAACTGCGCTTGACAAACTCAGTGGCACGGCTGCTTTCGAGGCGATGGTCGCCGACTTGAAGGCGGTTGCCGCGACGTCCATGGTGCAGGACATGCAGTTACGTGGACTGGCGGCCCAGCTCGCAACTCAGAAGAAGGCGGCCGGCGAGCGCGTCCCCGGTTAACCATGCAAGGCGGGGCGATTCGTCGCTCCGACTTGCCCGTTGTCGGGGTGATGCGAGTAGTGCGGCCTAGGGATGAGTCGTGCGGCCAGTCGCCCTGCCGCGCTCCTCATAGTTCGGAGAATTGTCCGTGAATGAGGCTGCCTCCTTACATTTCGAGGTGCTCTCGGGGCTTTATGTCGGGCTAATCGGGAAAGCGGCTGTCGGAACGATCCTTATCGGTAGCGGCCTCGACGCAGACATGGTTTTCGTCGAACAAGGGCTTGAGTCGCATCACCTTCGTATCACTCTAGTTGGCAATTCAATCGAGCTTGAGGCTCTTGCAGCCGTGAGCACCCCAGAGAGCGAAGGGGATATTGCCGCAGGTGGACGCGCCGTTCTTTTTCTTCCCGCCGTCATTCGTGCGGGCGCCATGTCTATTCGCTGGTCAATGCAGGATGCACTTGAGGCTCGGTCGATCCGCATCTCGCGCTTTTCAATCTCAACTCTCGCCCTCGTGCTCCTTAGCTTTCTTGGTGTAGGCAGTCTCTCGACCATTTTCTTCAAAGCCAGCGGAAGCGCGTCGACCGGCATTGCGCCGCCTGCCGCAGAGCTTGTACCCAAGCTGGGCATGAACCGGCCTTACGATCTGCAAGCTCCGGCAGCAGCCGAAGTGCTGAAACAGGCAATTGATAAGGCCGGCCTGCTCGATATCAGGGTTGGTTCGGGGCCGGGTTTTGTTAGCGTTGAGGGAACAGTCACGCCTGCAACGGTCGCGAAATGGGAGGAGCTCCAGCAATCGTTCGATAGTCGTACATACGGTGCGGTGACACTAGTGAACGGAGTGGTCATCAAGGAGGAGAAGCAGCCATCCTCAATCGCGATCGAAGCTGTTTCGCGCGGACCCCGACCCTATCTGCTTGTCGGTGGACAGAAGTATTTCGTCGGCGCTCTCTTGGCCGACGGATGGGCGGTCACTCGAATCGAGGATGGGCGTGTGCTGCTAAGCCGCAATGGCCGTTTTGCTGCCATTCCGTACTAGGCTTTCCGGGCCCGTAGGAAGGATATAGGAGGTCGTCATGTTAAAGCTGATCCACTACGATGTCGGGCGTGTCACTGCTTCGCAGAGACTCAACGAGGACCATCATGGCCCGGTCATGGGGCCGACCATCCAACCCAATAAGGTGGAGGCGGACGGTGCTCGTGCAAATGGCGAGAAGGAGCGGGCGTCGACCTGGGGCGAGCTGAACACGTCTTATATGCCGCTGGATGTAGCGATCAAAGCGGCATCGGAGGCCAAAAATATTGATGCTGTCGAGCGTGTCGGTCTCAACGAGATGCGCACTCACATTCATGAAATCGAGCCCCCCGCTTCGGTGGCATCGCTCTACGGGCGCGATATCGCGCACGATCTGCTCTCGTTCGTGACGCCAAGGCTACGTCATCCGGACATGCTGCGCGCAGAGAGGTATGGCATTCTTCTGGAACGTCTCGTCCACAAGCTGGGGGCCGCGCCTGCGGATCCGATGGCACGGGACGGTATCGTCGTTCTACAGCAGGGGCTGCACTGGTTAGCGCTGCTCCGCCAGAACCGGAACAGCTTGATCGAAGCCTAACAATGCTCAACTCCGATGGAGCGCCGACCAACGTTTCCAAATCCGATAACCTGTCGCTGAGTCCCGGGCAGGAGCGCGATTTGCTCTGTGCACTTTCCTATCTTCATCTTGCATCTGGGCAGAGCGCAGAATGCGTGGCTCTCTTGCGACTTATCGTCGGCAACTACTCTCGAGATGTCGATCTATTGCGGCTTCTCGCCTACGCCCTCATCTCGGAAGACCTCGGAGCTGAGGCGTTGCAGGTCCTAGATAAACTAGACACAATTGATGACGAACCCTCGGCGCGTATCTCTTTGATGCTGTTGCGTAGCCATGCCCTGCGGCGGGCCGGCCTCATAGACGAGGCGCTCGCGACTTTCGAACGCTATGTCTCGTCACGTGACAGCACTGGCCTGATCAACAAACACTCGGAAGGTCCCCATGACCAGCGTTCTGCGTAAGATCATTGCGCGCGCGTCGGTCAGCTCCGATTTGATGGTCGCGTTGATGCTGATTCTGGCGGTTGGCATGATGATCATGCCAATCCCGATAGTGGCGATCGATACGCTCGTCGGCTTCAATCTGGGCTTCGCCATATTGCTGCTGATGGTCGCCGTCTATATTAGCACTCCACTTGATTTCTCGTCCTTGCCGGGCGTCATTCTGATTTCCACGGTATTCCGTCTGGCGCTCACCGTCTCAACGACGCGGCTGATCTTGGCTGAGGGGGATGCCGGCAGCATCATTCACACGTTCGGTGATTTCGTAATATCGGGAAATATCGTCGTCGGCATTGTCATTTTTTTAGTCGTCACCATGGTGCAGTTCATCGTCGTCGCCAAGGGGGCTGAACGCGTGGCGGAGGTGGCGGCGCGGTTCACGCTCGATGCTCTGCCAGGCAAGCAGATGGGAATCGATGCGGAATTGCGCAATGGCCATATCGATCAGAACGAAGCCCGCAGCCGGCGCGCTACATTGGAGAAAGAAAGCCAGCTTTACGGGGCTATGGATGGCGCCATGAAATTCGTGAAGGGCGACGCCATCGCAGGATTGGTGGTTATCTGCGTTAACATGCTGGGCGGGATCACCATCGGCCTGCTCTCCAAGGGCATGTCTTTCGAGGCGGCGCTGCATCAATATACCCTGCTGACCATAGGTGATGCCTTAATCGCACAAATTCCCTCGCTGCTGCTATCGATTACAGCTGCAACGATCATCACTCGTGTGAATGGGGTTGTAAGGCTCAATCTTGGCACCGAGATCGTTAACCAGCTCACAGCAAATTCGCACGCATTGCGGCTGTCTGCCTGCGTCCTGGTCGTAATGGGGGCGATTCCGGGTTTTCCGCTCCCTGTCTTTCTCGTTTTGGCTGCAGTCTTTGCGGCAGCGAGCTTTGCCGACGGTGGGGTCCAAAGCGGCAAGAAAAGCGCTGATGTCTCTCGACCGCACTCCACACAGTCTAACAAGCAAATCGTGCCTGCGGAGGCGCTTCCCGTCGCGTTGTTCCTTGCGTCAAGCCTGACAAGCGCGATCGACAAAGAAGAATTGCAACAGCAGATTGCACGCGTTTCTGGACTGATCTCGTCTGATCTGGGCATCACTATTCCGCGCATCCCCATCGAGGTCGACGAGCGCATGCCAGAGTTGCAGTACAGGGTGGATGTCGAGGGCGTGCCGGTCGATCAGGACTTGATCGATCCAACGCAGCTCGCACTCCACGACGATCCGGCCAACATTGAATTGAGCGGCATCCCGTATCGGCATGACCGGGAGACGGATCAAATCTGGATTGAGCAAAGCAATGCACCGGCTCTCAAAGCAGCCGGCATCGGGCACCACCGTCCCATTGAAATCCTGGCCTTGCGCGTTCGTTCGACGTTGATCCGCTATGCACAGTGCTTAGTGGGTATCCAGGAGACGCGCCAGTTGCTGGCCCGCATGGAGACGGAATATTCCGATCTGGTCAAGGAGGTATTACGCACGACGCCAATCCCTAAGCTAGCCGAAGTGTTGCGGCGCCTCCTGGAAGAGGGTATTCCAATCCGGAACACGCGGCTGGTCTTGGAAGCATTGGCCGAATGGGGCGGACGTGAACAAAACGTCGTCTTGCTCACGGAACATGTTCGCTCTGGTCTAAGACGGCAAATCTGCCACCGGTATGCCAACGCACACCGTGTCGTGCCGGTCTTCATCATCGAACGTCAAACCGAGGATATCGTGCGCAGCGCGATTCGCGAGACTGCCAAAGGACCCTACCTGGTTTTGAGCGACGGGCAAAGCGAGGCGCTGCTCTCAAAAATGCGTCAGATCCATTCGAACCTAGTTCGGGGGCAGACCCAGCCGGTTATCCTTGCTTCGATGGATATACGACGCTTTGTCCGCGGCTTTCTCACCCGCAATGGGATCGATCTTGCTGTTGTATCGTATCAAGACCTTGCCTCAGACTTCACAATCCAGCCTGTTGGCTCCATTACGCTCGCAGCTGCAAAGGACGACATCGCCCCATCCGAGGAACTCCGCAACACGCTCCTTGCAGCCGATTCACAGGCGCAGTAAGAAGGATCGCATGAATTCACGTCGTAAGGCAGTGCGGTGGCGCTTGGGTTCGTTTTGTCTGCTTTCTTGCTCGGCTCTCTTCGCAGCTCTGGGGCTCTGCAGTTGCGCTAGCTGGGATAGACCAGCTCTTCAAATGCAAGAGACGCCGGCGCCAACGTTGCTCGGCGCCAAAGATATCGATCCAGCTATGCGCGAGCGCATTGAGTGCGCGATCGGCCAGACTCCTGACCAGGTGCTTTGCGCGTCGCGCTGAAGCAGAAAAGCGCAAGATCAATGCAGCGGATCGGTCTTGCGTATCGATGCGAAAGCACCTCGCATTGAGTGCTGGTCAACCTCTGCCTGGACCTGCGACCTACATGCGCTGGAGACAATGCATTAACTCGACAACGTGGGACGCTTGGTGAGCTGAGCTATGCGGGATTTTGGATGACGAGGCGATCAGGCGGTGTGGTTTGCCGGCACTTCGATGACCTCGATGCCGTTTTCGAATCTGACACCTGCGATGACCTTCGGCAACTGATTTGTGCCTTTCAGCCGCCGCCAGGTCTTTGATGCGGCGCAGAGCAGCTTGAACACCATCAACTTGGCAGTCGTTGACGATAACGTATAGCGCGACAATCTGGATGGGAAGCCGTATTGCCGCATGTAGCGATGTTCCCGGTAGACCTATTGTTGCCTCATCTATTTTGCTCCCTAGGCAGGGAGCGAAGGAAGCCGCTCGCAGGAGATGTCCCGATCGCTGTTGAACTGCGTCGGGCCGACGTTGCCGGGATGAATGTTACGCGGCCCTCGTGACGTGGGCAACGGGCTTGATCGTCATGCGATCGTGGTGAGCCTGAAGGGCCGCACGCAGAAACGACAATTGCTTGTGCGCCTTCAACCGTCGGAAGCCCTTGTTGGCCTCGATCATGCCGGCCGCGACCCATCGCAAGGCCATGCCGGCATCGCGCCAGCGTTTGACGTTGCGTGTGACGCGGCGAATGGTGCCCATCATATTCTCGGCGATGTTGGTACAGGCGAGCGATCGACGAAGCTCCTT
>NZ_JBVVPQ010000149.1:0-5877 GCF_055811695.1 Bradyrhizobium sp. MI1.3
ACGCGTATTTCGCGGGGTCCGATCCCTGACAGGCTGTCGGCAATCTGACGCGTTATCGAAACAGAGCGAGCTTTGAGCGATGGTTCTCTTAGGTTTTGATGGCGATTGGTCGAGCCGACGCGTTACCACGCGGCATCCAGCTCAATGCTACCGAAATCGTGCTCTCCGGGCGGATCATTCCTCCAGGTGAAGTCGTCAAACGTGGGTACCAGCGCAGCAACGGGCCTGAATGGTGAAGCTGGTGACGCCCCGCACGTGATGAGGATGGTGCCGCCGAGTGGCGGAGGCGGTCGTTTAAGAGTCGCATGTTGATGGTGTCGGCCACGTGAGGTCTCCCGTCGATTGTTGGCTGCGCCAGTCGCGGCCGGTGGGGAGAATTCGAGGCTCGTAGCGTCTTGCGGGCTGGCACAGTGAGTTCCGCGTCGCATGGCGTGATGTCTTGGCGCTGCGGCAACTAACTCCCGCTCGACACGCCGGCACCTCGCATGCTTCGTATGTTGAGTTCTGCCGTGAAGTCCTGCTGGTCGGAACTTACTGGGAAGGTAACGAGGATCTCACCGCCGGTCGGCTTCAGGTGCTCGGAAAAATACTTGAATTGGCCCTTGCTGTAGCCCGTGGTATCGTGAGTCATCACGAACTTCTTGCAGCCTTGCTTGGTCAGGAATTCGGCGGCCAGCCTGCCTTCGTGGATCATCGTGCCATAGACACGATGGACTTCCCTATAATCGTTGCCGTACGTGATCTCCGGTAGGATCGCTCCCCAGACTACGACCGGCAGCCCGAAGCGCGCATAGGTGCCGACGGTCGCGATGCCCACGGCGGAGCAGTAATGCGTCGCGCCGGCGACGATGGAATTGTCGGACGCCGCCTTGGTCGCGACCTGGATACCGACATCTTGTCGCCTTTGATCGCAGCCAAAGCAACCTTCGCCTTGAATGCCGGAGAATGCGTCCGGCGGCTCTTCTTCGTCATCTTCGCTCCTGATTCGCGGCAAGAATCCTCGCCGCTGTCAGACACAAAATCCACTCAAGCTACTGTCCGAATTTGCCGGGCCAGCTCTCTCGCCATGGTTGCGCTTCGCTATGGGTTTGGCTGCTGGAGCCCGCAATGCGTTTTTTTTGGCGCTTTTGATGTTCTTGCACGTTTTTGGCGGGTTGCCAGACCGATAGCTCGACCCCAAGCGGTCGGCCTGAGGTCACGATCCTAAACCTCAAGCCCGATCAGGTGAAATCTCAATTGATCAACGCCATGATCAACGATGGAGGTCGACTGAAAAGTCTCAACGAGCCAACGAACAAAGAGCACCAGGAGCGGCTTCGAGCGAAAATCTCCAAAGCTCTGACGGCCATCGAGAAAATAACCAAAATCTGTCATCTGATCTAAAGCAATAAGCCAACGAACGCGCCGCGCCGGTTCGTCGTCACGCGGCATCGCCATTTTGCGGTGTGCGCTAGCGGCGTATAGGAGAGACCGTTCTTATTCGCTCGTCTGTTCCGGTACCCCCAGGAACTGTAGCGCGGTATCGACCTGCTCAAGCTGGCGTTGGATATCGCTCCGCTGATCGGGGTCTTCGGTGGCTCCAAGTCTTTCGAGGAGCTTTTCCTTTAGAGCAAGCAAGTTCTTGGTAACTGTCGTCACTCTTCGCCCTCCGCTGCTAAGATTGCCAGGTGTGATGAAATGCGCATTCCAGGGATGGTGATCAGGTGTTCCAGGCGATGGTGATCACGGATTCCAGCGATCGTGATCAGGTGCGGAGGCGAACACGGCTGACGGGTTTATGTGTGCTGGAAATGGTCTCCTGGTCAAGGCTGGCGGGTTGGTTTGGAGATCGTCCGGCGGTCCATGGGAGGGCCCCGTGCGCGGCGGGGAGTGCCCCACGAGCGACGCAGCGCCGCGCGCGGGAGGGGCCTGTGGGCCGGCGGGGCGATCGTGCGCGAGGTGCTCACGGTTTTTTCTTTTCGCCGGCCAGACGCCGCAGACTGACGCCTTTGAGCTCGATGCGGTGCGCATTGTGAATGATGCGGTCCAATATCGCATCGCCGAGGGTGGGATCGGCAATGACGTCATGCCATTGCGACACGGGGACCTGACTTGTGATCAACAAGGATCCCTTGTCGTAGCGATCGTCGACGATCTCGAGCAGATCACGGCGCTGGTCGGCGGTGAGCGGTTTGGGTCCCCAGTCGTCGAGGATGAGGAGATTGACGCGCTCGAGCGCGGCGATCAGGCGCGCCAGACGGCCCTCGCCGCGTGCCTGGGCGAGATCGGCGAACAGGCGGGATGTTCGCTTGTAGAGGACGGAGAAGCCGTCGCGGCAGGCTTTGTTGCCGAGCGCACAGGCAAGCCAGGACTTGCCGGTGCCGGTTGGGGCGACAATGACCAGGTGGTTGCTGTCGCGGATCCATTGGCAGGTGCCAAGGTTCTGAAGAGCGAACGATCGAGACCACGGGCGGTGCGATAGTCGACGTTCTCGATGGCGGCGGCTTGACGGAGCTTGGCACTGGTCAAGCGGCGCGTGAGGCGGCGGTTGTCGCGGGCGGTGACCTCGCGATCGACCAGGAGGCCGAGCCAATCGGCGTGCGGCATCTCGGCCGCCTCGGGATTGTTCTGCAGTTCGACGAAGGTATCGGCCATGGCGGCGAGGCCGAGGGCGCGCAAGCGATCGACGGTGGGGTGAATGAGCATGCTGATCTCCTCATCAATTGTCGTAATTGCGGCCGCGGATGTTGGCGTGGAAAAGGATGGGCGCCTCCTCGGCGGGAAGAGCAGTTCTGTCGGTGCCGTTCTTGAGGATCGCGGCGACCGATTTGTAGGAACGGGCGTTGAGCAGCAGGGCCCGGGCGCAGGCGGCGCCGACGCGTTCTTGGCCGTAGCGCTTGACCAGCCCGAGAATGCCGATCGCGGAGCGGAAGCCCTGTTCTGGATGCGGCCGCGACCGCAGGATGACGTCGATCAGCGTCTCCGCATCGGGGCCGACCTTGGTGGCTTCGGAACGAATGCGCTCATGGGTCCAGTCGCGATAGCGGCGATGCGAACTCGGCATATGCTCGGGAATCGTGGTCGGGCGATGCGGCAACGTGCTGCGCAGATGCGACGCCACCCGCTTGCCGCGGAGAAATATCTCGACGGTCTTTTGGGTGATGCGGGCCTCAACCTCCTGATGAACGAGGTTGTGAGGACCGCTGTAGTAATGCTTGGCGATCTCGACGTGATAATCGAGGTTGACCCGGCAGCGCTTCCACTCGGCATACTCGTATAGTTCATCCGGCAAGGGGGTGAGCGCCGGATGATCCAGCTCCTCGAACAGTTCGCGCCGACTTCGCCCCCAGCTCCGGAGAGGTCGATCGTTCAGCTCGGCAAGAAGCGCGTGGATCGCCTCATTGAGGGCGGCGAGCGAGAAGAAGCGGCGGTTGCGCAAGCGCGCCAGAATCCATCGACCGACGATTTGGACCCCGACTTCGACCTTGGCTTTGTCCCTTGGCCGATACGGCCGTGCCGGAACGATGGCGGTGCGGTAATGGCGGGCGAGATCGGCATAGGTCCGGTTGACCATCGGTTCGTGAAAGCAGGCCCGGGTGATGCCGGCCTTCAGATTGTCGCTCACCGTCTGCCGGGCCACGCCGCCGAAATAGGAGAATGCCCGAACGTGCGAGGCGATCCAGTCCGGCAGGCTCTGGCTGAGGCTGGCTTCGGCATAGGTGTAGTTCGAGGCGCCGAGCACGGCGACGAAGATCTGCATGCTGCGCACCTCGCCGCTGAGCCCGTCAACCACCTCCATCGTATGGCCGGAATAGTCGACGAACAGCTTCTCGCCGGCGACATGGAGCTGGCGAAGGGTCGGCTTGAGGCGGCCGGCCCATTCCTTGTAGCGTTCGCAGAACCACGAATAGCTGAAGCTGTCGGAGCTTGCGTCGCAATACTCCTCCCACAACAGCATCAGCGTGACGTTCGGGCGCCGCAGCTCGCGATGCACGAGCGCCCAATCGGGCTGCGGACGCTCGTCGCTGGGCCGATCGGAGGGTGGTGGATACAGGCGGTTCTCGAGCCGGAGATCGTCATCCAGCTCCGGCGGCAACGGCCAGGTCAGGCCAGCCCGGCGGGTTCGATTCAGGTACTTGCTGACCGTGCCTTGGGCCAGGCCCAGGCTGCGGGCAACGGCGCGTTGCGACATGCCGACGCTGTAGTGCAGACGTAGAACTTCACGAATGTGGCGCATGGACGGTCTCTCGGTCGGCATCTCGATCCTCTGCGGTTAGGCAAAAGACCAAGCTACCCGGGTTGCAGACCGTCAGCGGTGCGCGCCTCCTGGTTGCCCCCGATCGCGATCGCTGGAAATAGCGATCACGATCGGCTGGAAATGGTGATCACGATGCTCTGGAATGGGTGATCACGATGGCCTGGAATCGGTGATCACGATCGGCTGGAACGCGCATTGCTAACCATCCTGCCGTGCGTAGACTTCTTGAGCGACATCTAGCGGAACAAGACACCTTGCAATCTCAAACCGTGCTTTCCGCTGCTTGCAGAAGGCTCATCCTTCGATGAAACGTCGAGCCGACATCCATCCAGCTCACGTCCTACCGATCATGCGCTCTAAATTCACAGCTCTGGGGTCAAAAGCGGCATCATGACGGCTGAGCCGGACGTCACTTTGCGAACGCAAGCATTCGGCAAGAACCGTCTGGACAATTGTCCTCGGCTTTGCCGCCGCAGCCGTTGATGCGGTGGAGCTGGCCTGACTCTGGGCATATTTTGGCATCATGACACTCAGTTCATCAAGGCCTCTGGCGGACGAGCATTCGAGCATGGCACAGCATAGGTCACGCGAGCGAGCCGCGCCGCGGCCCTGGCTGCCTCCCGGCGTCCATCAGGATGAGGATGCGCTGGACGCAATCATGGTGGTGCCCCTCCGTCCGGAAATCAGCGAACATATGGCACACCTGCGCCAGGGAATGGCCGAACATCATCCCTCCGAGCCGTGTGGAAGGGCCATTTGCTGATGTCGCCCTCCCTTCCGATTTGATGTCGCGCACCTTGTTGTCACGGCAGGTCTCTTGGCTCGCGGGCTCTTGCTGCTGTCTGGCTTCCCGACGCGGAGAGTTTGCGCCAGTGACTCTACCCTCTCCAAGGATTGGCGTGAATTATCGCCCCGGTTTGCAGCGCCATTTTCCACGCCGCCTCCTAGGCAACGATCTTGCTCCACTGTGGTCCGGCGAAGACATGGATGAAGCAGCTGTTAATAACCTCTTCTGGTTCGATGTCGCATATCAAGCCGGCCGGCTACAGATCGATACGAAGTATAATCCAACCCAGGTCGCCTATGAGGTGAGCCGAGATGTTTGCATAGTGTTGCAACGGGAGCTGTTGCACACAATCCGCGAATTCGGAAAAGCCCCCCGACACCTTCAGCTATGAGTGAACAAAGTATGGAATCGCTGGCGAGAGTGAACACAAATGTGGTGTCAAAGAAAAAGGAGAGCATCGATCTAGCGGACCAAAATCTCCCGAGCCTTATCCTGCGGCTCGCCTTTCCATCTGTTGTTGGTTTGTCGAGTCGCGCCTTGCAGCAGGTCGTCAACGCGATCTTCGTTGGCGCACTCGGCGCCCAAGCGATCGCAGCTGTCAGCATGACCTTGCCCATCATAGTCCTGCTCGCGGCAGTCGGACAGGGGATAGGTGTTGGAGCAGCTTCGTTCATATCGCGTCATCTCAAACGGAGCGGCCCTTTTCTAACTTAGCCTCTGGTCCCAAAACCGGGTCCATTTCACTAGCGACCGCAAATAGGTTGGATTTTTCTTTCGGGGCAAATGATTGCGGGGTGGGTCTACCCTCCCTCCTGTTAATTCAGGCTTCCCAGCCGCACCCCGCATCCCGGCG
>NZ_JBVVPQ010000150.1:0-5699 GCF_055811695.1 Bradyrhizobium sp. MI1.3
TCAGCACCCCGAGCCTACCGGCTCAAGGTGGGCAACGCCGACCTCTTCAGAAATTCAACAGAACCCGGGACATCCCCCGCTCGCACAACTGGTGGGCATTTCGAGCGCGACATCGGCGCGCTCGGTCCTCGACCGAGCGCTTGCAAAGCCACCAGACCGGTGATCGGGCGTGGTCAAGGCCGCCAGCCGTGAGCACGGTCGATCACAGGTCTACTTCACGCCGCCGTTCCTTTATCCAGCAGCGGCGGGCTTTCCGGTGATGTGTCGATCACGTGGGTTTGTGCTGCGTTTTCCCGGGAGCTAAACAACAGTGCGCTTGCTTGCTCGCTGCGCCACGATTTGAGACGACGTTGAAGAGTTCGGAGTACTTTGCTCGGGTAAAGCCCAGGGCATTCTGCCTGAAGCTTGCAAAGGAGTTCGCTGCCGGTTCGCCACGGCTCGGCCTCGAACCATTCGCGCAGCTGTGGCGTAGCCTTGACGAGCGGATCAGGGCGTCGTCGCTCACGCTTCGGCTTCGCAATTGGCCTGTCGGTCGGGCGGACCGCTCCTTCTTTCCACGCGATTCGCAAGCTCGACAAAAACTGTTCGATCGGTGGCGCCGCAGTTGGATGGCTTGCTGGGGCGGCGGCGGTGAGACTGGCCAACTTCTGCTGCACGGCCCGGATATCGCGCAGTAAGGCGACCGGATCCAGGCGGGCATATATTTCATTGACGCTTGCGCGGACGGCATCAGGTGTTCTTGCTTCGGCAACCAGCCGCTGATGTGGGGTCGCCGGCGCGCTATACGTTTTGTGGACACGTGCTCCGTCGCGCTCCTTTCGTATCAATTTGAACGACGGCTGGAAAAAGTTCACGAACAAGCGGGCCGAACGGTAAAGCTGAGCCAGCAAAGCAGCCGCTTCGAGCCCCTCGAATCGACGGTAGCCGACCATTCGTCGGACCACCGCGCCGTTCTTCTGCTCGACGAAAGCCTGATCGTTCTTGCGATAGGGGCGACAGCGCGTGAAGACGATACCAGCCTGTTCGCAATATACCTTCAAGGTCTCATTCATGAACACCGAGTCGTTGTCGGTGTCCAGACCCAGGAGCGCAAACGGTAGCTTTTTACGAAGTTCGGTCAGAACCGCGACCTCACAGAAGATTCCGTCGGGCGGCGGTTTGTGATTCAAGATGCTGGCTGGATCGGAGGCCAGTATCGGATGGTCCGACCTCTTTCGAATGATCTTCGTGAAAGAGCTGTAAAGGCGGTGGAATCCGGCGAGAGTTGCCATGCTGTGGCGGCCCGGTTCGATGTTGCAGTGTCGTCCGTCGTGAAGTGGCGGCAGCGCTATTGCGGATTCCGATTTATGCCGGCCGGGTCTTTGGAAGTAGGCGTTTTCGTTTGGGTCAGTCCCTCAGGCATCAAGTTGCGCATTTCGCTGATCGTGAGCGGCGATTTCAGAGGATCGTGAGCAGCTGTTTCGCGCGATGGTGAGCAGCCGCTTTGACCGACATAGTGATTGGTTCAGGGGTTTGGGGCGGCGTCAAGAGTTTGATTGCGGGCGTTCTTCTTTCGCATGCTTTCTCCGGTGAGTTGAAGGCGGTGAGCGTTGTGAACGAGGCGATCCAGGATAGCGTCATGCTCGACGGGGACCTGGCTGGTGACGATGGTCGAGGCGCGACCGCAGCGATCATCAAGGATCTCCAGAAGGTCGCGCCGTTCGGGCGGATTGAGAACTGACAGGCCCCAATCATCGAGGATCAGGAGCTGAAGGCGGCTGATGGTTTTGAGCAGTCGGCCATATCGGCCGTCGCCGCGAGCCAAGGCCAGCGCCTCGAACAGGCGCGGAACGCGGTGATACTGGACCGAACGATTGTCGCGGCAGGCCTTGTTGCCGAGCGCCGAGGCGAGCCAGCTCTTGCCGACCCCGGACGAGACAGCGTCACAATGCCGGGTGTCCGGCGTTCGAGGTTTTGATCCTCTATCCGTTCCATCCTCGGGCTGGGCAGATGGTGCAGGTCGCGCACCGCAAGCGCTTCGCCGGCGAGGACCATCTGGTCGTGGTGCAGCCCGACGGGACACTCGCCCTGATCCCGGCCTGGATGAGCGAGGATATTGCTCGGTCTGCAACGCTCACAGCAAGCCCTCGGTTGGCTGTCGAAAGGCTCGTCGAGCTGCGGGCGCGAATCGATGTGCTTATCGCCTCTCGAGGCGGGGCATGGCCCCTGCGTGAAGGAGGGGATCATGCAACCAAGACGCCACTTGCAACGGAGCCTGTTCGAGCAGGATCGCCGGACGCCGGCGATTCCGGCGTCGCAGAGAAGCACTCTCGTGCGCCTGATCGAGGGGCTACTGGTCGAGGCCCTCGCCGACGGCGCCAATATCGAGACGGGCACGCCAACCGCAGAGACGAGGGAGGCCGCTCATGAGCAAGGTTACGCCTGAGCACCTCGCCCGTCAGGCCGTCGTCTACATCCGTCAGTCGACACCTGATCAGGTCGCCCACAACCTGGAAAGTAAGCGCCGTCAGTACAATTTGCCGGAGCGCGCGCGACAGCTGGGCTGGAGCGATGTTGCCGTCATTGATGACGATTTCGGCCGCTCCGGCGGTGGCGTCGCGCGGCCCGGCTTCGAGAAGCTGCTGGCTGCCATCTGTGAGGTGCGCGTCGGGGTCGTGGTCTCGATCGAAGCGTCGCGGCTCGCACGCAACGGTCGCGACTGGCACACGCTGCTCGAGTTCTGCGGTCTCGTCGGCACACTGATCGCCGACGAGGACGGCGTCTACGATCCGCGACAGCCCAACGATCGCCTACTGCTCGGTATGAAGGGTACCATGAGCGAGATGGAGTTGTCGGTACTGCGCCAGCGTTCGCTCGAAGCGCTGAAGCAGAAGGCGCGCCGGGGCGAGCTGTTCATGACGGTCGCCGTCGGCTACGTGCGGGTCGGCCACAACCGTATCGAGAAGGACCCGGATCGGCGCGTCGGCGAGGCGATTGCGCTCGTCTTCGCCAAGTTCACCGAGATGCAGTCGGTGCGTCAGGTGCACCTCTGGTTCAGACACGAGCGCGTTCCGCTGCCCGCCGTTACCTATGGCGCCGAAGGCCACTTGGTCGAGTGGAAGCTGCCGGTCTACAACACGATCCTGCACATTCTGACCAACCCAATCTATGCCGGCGCGTATGCATTCGGGCGCACCGGCAGCCGCATCAGCATCGAGGCCGGTCGCAAGAAGGTGGTTCGCGGCTTCAAGAGGGAGCGCAAGGATTGGGAGGTGTTGATCCCGAACCATCATGAGGGTTATCTGAGCTGGGCGGACCATGAGAGGAACCTCGGCCTGATTGCGGATAACGCCAACGGCAAGAACCCGATGAGCCGCGGTGCCCTGCGCCGAGGTGAGGCTCTGCTCGCCGGCCTGCTGCGCTGTGGCCATTGTGGGCGCAAACTTCACGTCGCCTACTCCGGCAAGGACGGCAACACCGGGCGCTACCATTGTCGGGGCGGCGCCAACAATCATGGTGGTGACCCTTGCATCTCGTTCGGCGGCATGCGGATCGATCGTGACGTGGCCGCTGAGGTGATCCAGCGCCTGCAACCGCTCGGTATCGAGGCGGCACTCGCCGCGCAGGGTGCGCGCAGCCGTGCGAACGAAGACAAACGCGGCCAAGCCGAACTGGCGCTGGAGCAGGCTCGCTATGAGGTGGGGCGGGCGCGCCGCCAATACGATGCTGTCGATCCCGACAATCGTCTCGTCGCCGCCGAGCTGGAAAAGCGATGGAATGACCGGCTGGCGGTCGCGCGCAATCTGGAGACGGAGCTGGAGGGACTGACGGCTTCGCCCGCTGTTGATCTCACACCTGCGGACAGGGAGCGGCTGATGACGCTGGGCGCCGACCTGGAGCGTGCTTGGTCGAGTGCCAGCGTGGCACCCGAGACGCGCAAGCGGATCGTGCGAACGCTGATCGACGAGATCGTCGTCCGCGTCGAGGACACCGAGCTCGATCTGGTGATCCGCTGGCACGGCGGCGACCATTCCGCTCTCAAGGTCAAGAAGAATCGCTCCGGCCAGCACCGCTGGAGTGCAGCGGGAGAGACAGTCGATCTCGTGCGCGTGCTGGCGCGGCAGATGCCGGACAAAGCGATCGCGTCGGTGCTCAACCGCTCCGGCAAGACCACGGGGCGCGGCAATGGCTGGACCAAGTCGCGAGTGTGCAGCTTGCGCAGCCACAACGACGTCGCAGCCTATCGCGAAGGCGAGCGCCGCGACCGCGGCGAGGTCACTCTGGACGAGGCTGCCGCGGCCCTCTCTGTCAGCCCATCAACCGTGCGACGTCTGATCAAGGACGGCCAGCTCGCGGCGGGCCAGCTTTGCAAAGGGGCACCTTGGATCATCAAAGCAGCCGATCTTGAGCGTCCAGACGTCAAACGAGCCGCCACCGCGCGGCGCCTCAGACGCCCGCCGTCGGGCAATCCGCTACAAAAAGAACTGGAACTCTAACGAGATAGAAAGGTGAGCATTATGAAGCGGGCTCGGTTGGACCGACGATGACCAGGTGGTTGGCCTCACGGATCCATTGGCAGGTGGCGAGGGTTTGAAAAAGCGAACGGTCGAGACCGCGGGCGGTGCGATAGTCGACGTTCTCGACGGCGGCCGCTTGACGGAGCTTGGCGCTGCTCAAGCGGCGCGCAAGGCGGCGGTTGTCGCGGGCAGTGACCTCGCGATCGACGAGGAGGCCGAGCCAATCGGCGTGCGGCATCTCGGCCGCCTCGGGATTGTTCTGCAGTTCGACGAAGGTGTCGGCCATGGCGGCAAGGCCGAGGACGCGCAAGCGATCGACGGTGGGATGAATGAGCATGCTGATATCTCTCCTGATCAATTGTAGTAAGTGCGGCCACGGATGTTGGCGTGGAAGAGGATGGGCGCCTCCTCGGCGGGCGGAGCGGTTCTGTCAGTGCCGTTTTTGAGGATGGCGGCGACCGATTTGTACGAACGGGCGTTGAGCAGGAGCGCCCGGGCGCAGGCGGCGTCGACGCGTTCCTGGCCATAGCGCTTGACCAACCCGAGAATGCCGATTGCCGAGCGGAAGCCCTGTTCCGGATGCGGCCGCGACCGCAGGATGACGTCGATCAGCGTCTCGACATCGGGACCGACCCTGGCAGCTTCGGAACGAATACGCTCATGGGTCCACTCGCGATAACGACGATGCGAGCTCGGCATATGCTCGGCAATCGTCGTCGGGCGATGCTGCAAGGTGCTGCGCAGATGTGACGCCACCCGCTTGCCGCGCAGGAAAATCTCGACGGTCTTTTGGGTGACACGGGTCTCGACCTCTTGGCGCACGAGGTTGTGAGGGACGCTGTAGTAAGGCTTGGCGATCTCGATGTGATAATCGAGGTTGACCCGGCAGCGCTTCCACTCGGCATACTGGTACGGCTCATCCGGCAAGGGAGTGAGCGCCGGACGATCGAGCTCTTCGAACAGGTCGCGCCGACTTCGTCCCCAGCTTCGGAGAGGTCGGTCGTTCAGCTCGACCAGAAGCGCATGGATCGCCTCGTTGAGGGCGGCGAGCGAGAAGAATCGGTGGTTGCGCAAGCGCGCCAGAATCCATCGCCCGACAATTTGGACCCCGACTTCGACCTTGGCTTTGTCGAAAGCCGTCAACTGCGGGCCGTGTTGGCACGACCTGCCTCAAGGTGCGGATCACGCACCCGTTTCATCCGC
>NZ_JBVVPQ010000151.1:0-5573 GCF_055811695.1 Bradyrhizobium sp. MI1.3
ATTCGCGGCAAGAATCCTCGCCGCTGTCAGGCAGAAAATCCACTCAAGCTACTGTCCGAATTTGCGGGGCCAGCTCTGTTCTTCAGCAGACTGCTAGTTCGTTTTTGTGAATGACGTCGCATCGAATGACTGATGTTTTCGCTATCGAGACGGCTGCACGGTTTGGGTGCCGGTAGACGTGGGATCTGATGGCAGCTTGTTGTTAGCTATACCCAACTTGCTGTTATTACCTGTCGCGAAGGCTTTGTATGTGGCAACGGCAACGGCCGCACGATTGCCATCACTGGGTATAAGGGCCTGATTGTCAATCAAATCGCGGGGATCGTCGACCATGGTTGCCAAGTTGTTGCGGATCGAGCAGCCAAGCGCCGGATCGAAAGAATTGTCGTTCACTGAAGGGCCAACGAACGCAATCGACGGACAAACGGGAGGGTGCGCCTCATACGTAATCGCCTCGATTCGCGCCGCAGAGCCATCGCGCCTATCGGTGAATGGACCGTACAGGCGGATGTTGTGAGCGTCGACGCCCAGTGCGCGGGCCTCAGCTGCTATTTGCGGCGCGAGTCGACGTGAGCCGAAGATATCAAGATGGAGCGCCTCATGCCGACCGCGACGGGTACTCGCTATGAAATAACGCAGACGCTGCCGTTCGCGCCCTTGAAGGGTCTGTAAAAGTAAGACGTTCTTCTCCTGTTGAACCAGGATCGCTTGCGCGGTCGGCTCGACGTAAGTCGGCGCGCTGCTTGTGCAGCCACCCAGACTGGCCGTCAGACCGATCAGGGGGCGCACTAAACGTAATCTCATTGGTTGATCCTCATTCTATGATGTGGCCGATGCCCCTTTTCGCGCCTGGTACGCTTGTTGGGGGCGCACTGCGAACAGGCGGGCGCGTTGCCAATGTGTTCGTCAGACTGCGTGCGAGGTCTGAGGGCGGCGCGATGCGGTCGGTCGGCGCACTCATCTGATTCGAGTTCCCTCTTGGCCGCACGACGTAAGGCGTGACGATGATCACGAGTTCAGTCTCTTCCTGTTGAAATGAGGATGAGCGAAATAGCGCACCAAGAATCGGAACGTCGCCGAGCCACGGGAACGTCGTGATCGCAGTGCTGAAGTTGCGCCGGATGAGCCCACCAATTGCAAAGCTCTGGCCGCTGGCGAGCTCGACCACCGTGTTGGCACGCCGGGTGGAGAGAGCCGGCACGGAGATGCCGTTGATGTTGACAGCACCTTGTGACGATAGATCGCTGACTTCAGGCTTGACGCGGATATTGATCTGATTGTTACTGAGAACGGTCGGCACAAACTCCAGACTGACGCCGAAGTGACGGAACTCGACAGAGACCTGCCGATTGTCCTGCAACACCGGAATGGGAAATTCGCCGCCGGCGAGAAAGCTGGCGGATTCGCCGGACATTGCAGTGAGGTTCGGTTCAGCAAGTACGGAAGCGAGGCGCTCGTGAGCCAGTGCATCGAGTATAGCGCTGACGTTCACATGGCCAGCGTTGACTCCCATCGTTGCCGTACCGCCGCCTTGCGCCGCGCCGTAGCCACCACCACTGCCGCTGACCAAGCCGAGAGTGAAGGGGCCAGCTTGACCGGAAGCGGAGAGATTGACACCGAGCTCCTTCATGGCGCTCCGGGAGACCTCCGCCACCCGCACGCTCAGATTCACCTGCAATGACCCAGCCACCTGAATCTTGTTGACGACGAGCGCACCAGACCCAAGAAACTGCTCAGTCACTCTCATCGCTGTATCGACGATCTCCGCATTGGGTGCCGCACCACTAAGGATGGCCCCGCGCGGAGTGTAGCTGACCCGGATGGGATAGTCGCCGACATGGGCTTTCAGCGTGGCGCGCAGATCCTCGATCGGCTCCGTGACGATAATACGCAGTTCAGCGAGAGTCTCGCCGCCCTCGTTGAGGGCGAACAAGCTGGTCCGTCCGGACTTCTTGCCGAAAACGAAGATGGTCTTGTTCGAAGGTGCCTGATAATCCGCGACCGTAGGATCGGCGACAAAGATGCTCGTAGCTGGCGCTGGCAGATGAATCGTCTTACCGAGCGAAGAGGAGAGGGTCAGCGTTCTGCTAACGCCCTCAGGAGCCGCACGCTGCGGCCCACCTTCATCATCCCGATTGATCTGAGCTGCGGCAGCAGCCGGGAATAGCAGGACAAGCACGCACAGAACATGCCAAAGCCAAGCAAGAAACGTGGACGAACGGCCGTCGGCGGCGATCGATCCTCGATTGACGCCGGCATGCTTATCAGCAATGATGCTCAAGATGGTCTTTCTTTCAAGTTCGATTAACTACGCGGTCGATGCCGCGCCTTTCAGTTCAAGAAGGTAGCCGATTCCGCGCGCGGTTTTGATCCGTAGCGTCGCACCGGACTGATGCAAATGACAGCGCAAACGATAGATTCCGACCTCAAGTGCATTGGTCGAGACCTCGTCATCAAAAGCATAGAGGCTATTCTCCAACGACGCGCGAGCCACGGTGCAGCCAGCGCGGCTGAGCAGATGTTCGAGAATGCATACCTCGCGGCGCGCAATCTTCAGTGGTCGACCGTTAACCGACGCTTGCCGTCCGATCGGATCGAATTGAAGATTGCCAAAGGCAACGACGGGGGCCGCCATTTGCGTTGGTCGGCGCAGAGTAGCGCGCATCCGTGCGATGAGTTCATGAGTACATACGGGCTTAGGCAGGAAGTCGTCCGCCCCCCCATCAAACACCGCTATCCGCCTACCGAGCTCGTTAAAGTGGCTCATGATCACGGCAGGCATCGAATGCCCGTCACGTCTCAACTGCTTCAGCCAATCCAAGCCGTCCCCATCCGGTAGAACCAACTCGAGCAAGATAATGCCATAGCTGGCGCAACAAAAAGCTGCGTCCGCCTCGTCCAGGGTGCACACTACGTCAACAGCAAAACCGCTCTCCGAGAGCGCCTCTTGTACAACGCGCGCTGGGTCCGTCTCATGATCAACGAGCAGCGTTCGCATTCCACCACCTCCTATCAAGTCACGCCGAGCACCCACCACGTCACGGTCGAGCATGACCGCCCCCGACCGACCGCCCCGGTCCTCGGGCCTGCGCTCACGCGCCCGGCCGGAGCGTTAGGCCGTGGATCCCGAGAACTTTGCGCGTCAGTTCGCCCTTGATCTCGCGGGCGATCTCGTCGCGGATCTCGGCTCCGAGCTGCCTCTCGGCGTCGGCGTCGCCTTTCAGATCAACATCGGCGAGCCGTTTCGTCAATCGGCTGTCGAACTCCTCACCCATCGCATTGATGAGCCGATCCTGCATCTCTGCATGAGCTTCGGGTGCGATGCGGCGCAGTACCGTATCCCAGGGTTGCCAGCGCGTTGCCAGATAGTCGGCGAGCTCCGCAGCCTCCTTGCTTCGCACGACGGCCTCGGCGGTGGCAAGGTCACTTTCGTTGACTTCGGCCACGCCAAAGAAGCGCATGCCTGGGGCGATGTGCTTCAGGTCCAGCCGGTCGCGCAGTTTGACTTGATATGCGAGATAGACTTCGATCTCGTCGACGAACCGGAGCGAGTGGAGCGAGCGGACCTTGTCTCGAGCAATCCCGTCCAGCACGTCCAAACGGAACATGACGCGACCTTGTTCGAGGAGCTTGTCGAGCCGCTCGTCAAAGGCTCCCTCCTCCACATCAGCGTTCAGCCGTGCGGTCTGCATGTCGTTCCAAGCCAAAGTGATGCGATCCTCGCAGCTCGCGCTTACTCCGACAGCCGATTGGAAGTACTGGGCGCGCAATCCCGGCCTGATCGCCGCCTGCCGCAGATCGTCTGCCACTCGCGAGCGGAACCCGGGATCCCTAGAGTTCACCGTGTCCAGTAGCCTGTCGAGGAAGCGACCGTATTCTCTGGCACCCGGCTCTTCCGCGAAGGCTCGCCAGAGCGCTGCTGTCTTGGCGTCGTTGGGGAGCCAAGCCGCGACCGCCTGGCGCAAAGGCCGAGCTCGACCTTGCGCCACCCCGCCACCCGTCGAGAAGAAGATCCGCGGTCCGATATAGGCCGGGCTACTCAAGGTTGATGCCAAGTTCGTTCGGACACGCTCCGGAAGCGGATTATTTTCCAGCCGAACGCGGCAGGCAGAGCCGAGCTGCGTGGGCAAAGTCTCGGGCAGGCTAGTCAACCGATTGTTGCTGAGGTCGAGCTCCTCAAGCGTTCCTGGCAGAGTATCGGTCAGGCTGGTCAACTGATTGTGGCTGAGGTTGAGCCGCGTGAGCCCAGGCGGGAAGGCGGCAGGCAGACTCGTCAATTGGTTCCCGCTGGCGTCAAGCTGCCGAAGCGTTGCTGGCAGGCTATCGGGTAGACTGGTCAACCCATTCGTCCCGAGGTCGAGCAGAGTGAGCTGAGGCGGGAAGGCGGCAGGCAGGCCGCTCACCCTATTGCGGCTGATATTGAGATGTCGAAGTCCGGCCGGAAGAGCGTCCGGCAGGCTGGTCAGCAAATTGTTGCTGGCGTCGAGCCAGAGGAGGTCGGCCTGAGGGTCGATAGACAAGCTACTCAGTCGATTGTGGCTGATACTGAGCGCCCGCGTCTCTGGCGGCAGGACGGGCAAATTGGTTAGGTTCAGAGATGCCAGATCCAGCGCTGTGGCTGGACTAGCGTTTTCCCGCCAAGTACTTATTCGGGTTACTGCCTCTCGCCGAGAGTCCTGTTCGCTCTGCCCCGCCTCAGAGGCCCAGCTCTCCAGCTGTCCTTGAGCCGACGCGGGGGCGGTGGCCGCACGCAATGCTTCGACCCAATGTGCTGCGGCCAAAGCGAGACCGCACAGGCAACCCTGCCGGTGCCCTCGTTCGGAAGTTTCGGAAGCATTCTGAGCGCTTCGCTGGGTCCGCTCTGTATTCATAAATCCTCTTCACGGACACATATGAAGGAAGTGGCGCCTGAACGGCGGTTTTTGACCTTGATAGCCATCGCTACTGGTGATTCCTTTCCCAGGAATGATAAAGGAGCTCCAGGACGCGCTTGCCAACCCAGGACCGCCGAATACGGTGCCCATTCGTTCGCGGTCAGATGCAGCCGATCATAGTCGTCCGATCGGTTGACCTTTATGAAGGACACATCGCATTCTCCTCCGCAGATCAAGCTCGGAGCTGGCAGTCCAAGCAGAGAGGTCTCACCGTAGGACAGCTTAGCTGTCCATAAGCTGACGAGCGTGATGCAGTAGTGCGTCGTCCGTGAACAAGCCTCTAAGCGATTGAACGGAGCTATCGCCGAAAGTTGGTGACGGCGGGAATCGGAAAGGCGGCATATCGTGGGGGTGCTTGACGCCTCCACTTCTCCACCGAAGGAGCGATATGCCGTGTCCAACGATAACGTTATCAAGCTGATTCAGCCAGGATTGTTCGACGATCAACCGTGAGCATCGATAGGATCACCGGAGCCCGGGCTTGACTTGCGCGGAATGCTCTGGATAGCGCGGTCGGGATGATTGACGCCGCCGGGGCGCGGTGATGGTGTGATCCCGGTTCGGAGCGGGCAACGGGATCAGAATGAACAGCGAGTCGCAGCTGCGCGAGAAGCTTCGGAAGATCGAGGCGTTGTTCGT
>NZ_JBVVPQ010000152.1:0-5480 GCF_055811695.1 Bradyrhizobium sp. MI1.3
TCCAGCGCGTGGATGGCGCCGGCGCGGTAGAGGCAGCCGAGCGGAAAGCCGATCAGCGGCACCGAGGCGACATCGGCTTGTCGGAGATGTCCCAGTCCTTGCCGGTGAAGGTGGAGATGAAGAGCGTCTTCATCGGCGTGTAGTCGTCAGGCGTGTAGTCGTAGGTGACGCCGTCGAGGAAATAAGGCGAGTGGAAGCCTTTGAGGTTGGAGGCCTGCTTCAGCACGTTGGCGCGCGTGAGCTCGTCGCCGCAGCGGCGCAGGATCTCGCCCATGGTGACGGCCTGGCCGTAGCCGGCGAAGGCGATGGTGTTGTCTTGATCGATCGCCGGCGTGTACTTCTTGCGCAGCTCCTCGAACGCCATCACGTCGGGGTCCTTCTCCCATTTGGGCAGGCCGACCTCCTTGTTGTAGCGGATGGCGACGATGCCGGCGGCGTTCTCGAGGCCCGCTGCATTGAGGATCGAGCGGCCGGTCGAGCCGGCCGAGAGCAGCTGCAGTGGCTTCCAGCCGAGCTCGGCCACTTTCCGGATCGACTGCGACGACGCCTTGCCGGTGGAGATGTTGTAGAAGACGTCCGCACCCGACTTCGAGAGGTTGATGAGCTGGGAATCGACGGTCGGATCGGTCAGATCATAGGTCTGTTCCATGATGACCTGCGCGGTGCCGCCGGCATCGGCCAGCACTTTCTTGAAGGGACCCAGGAAGTCGCGGCCGAAATCGTCGTTCTGGTAGAGGATGCCGACCTTCGCGTTCGGCTTCACGCTGACGACGTGCCGCGCCAGGATGCGCGCCTCGGTCGGATAGAGCGGCAGGCCCGCCATGGTCCATTTGAACTCTTTCGGATTATTCCACTTCGACGCGCCGGTGTTGAGCAGCAGCTGCGGCACGCCCTTCGAGTTCAGGTATTTGTGCACGGCGGTCTGCGGTGCGGTGCCGAGCGAGCCGTAGAGCGCGAGCACCTCCTCCTGCTCGACCAGGCGCCGCGTCGCCTCGACGCATTTCGGCGCGCTGTAGGCATCGTCCATGGTGAGGAATTTGACCTTGCGTCCGTTGATGCCGCCCTTCTCGTTCAGCATCTGGAAATAGGCTTCGCCGACGCGCCCGAGCACGCCGTAGAGCGAGCCGGGGCCGGAATGCGGCACGGTCTGCCCGATCTTGATCTCGGTGTCGCTGGCGCCGGCATCGTATTTCTTTTCCGCGGCCCAGACATAGGGCGCGGGCAAGGTGGATGCCGCGATGGTCGCGAGCGCGGCGGCGCTGAAATCGCGCCGCGATGGATTCTTCGTCATTGTTCGTTTCTCCCTGGTGCGCGCATTGTGCTGGCATCGCCGCAGGGCTCGCAAGTGGGAAGTCACGGCTTTGCGACGCAATGACGCTCAAAGCGCCGCTTATAGCGCCTAAACTCAAGTTTTCTCGGCGACCACGACGAGTCCGCGCACCGGCTCGTTGTTCTCGGTGCGTGGCGAGGCCCGCTCCAATGTGAGGACCTTGAGGCCGGCCTGCGCCATCGCATCGCGCACATATTCCGCCGAATGGGCATAGCGCAGGCCTTCGCCGAGAACGATCCCGCTGCCGTCATGGGTCTCCAGCGTGAACGCAAGCACGCCGCCGGGCGCGAGCACGCGCCTGGCCTCACTGAGCACTGGCGCGAGATCGGGGAGATAGACGAACGCATCGGCAGCGACGACGAGGTTTGCGCTCGCCTCGCTCCTGCTGCGCAGGCCTTCGATCATGTCGGCGACTTCGAGCTCGGCATAGAGGCCGGTTGCGCGCGCCTCCTTGACCATGCCGGGCGACAGGTCGATGCCGATGAACTGGTCGACCTGTTTTGCGAAGGCGGCGGCCGCAAGCCCCGTACCGCAGCCGAGATCGATGGCGCGCTTGAACAGGGCGGGCTTCTTCGCGGCGACGCGGGCAGCCACCACCGCCTTGAAGATCAGCGAGGGCGCGCGATAGCCGAGATCGTTGATCAGCACGTGCTCGAAGCGCGGCGCGTATTGATCGAACAAGGCCTGCACATAGGCCTTCGGCATCTCCGACAATTGCGCATCGCCGAGGCGTATCAGATGCAGATGAGCGCCATGCTGATCGCCCGGGTCGGAATCGCGCGATTTGCGAAAGGCCGCAATCGCCTTGTCGCGCTCGCCGAGTTGCGCGCGGATTTCGCCGAGCGTGAACCAGGCCGAGGTGAAATTCGGCGCAAGCTCGATGGTCTGCTCCAGCAGGTCGGCGGCAGCCGCCAGATCGCCCTTGAGCTGGAGATCGCGCGCGAACTCGAAGCGGCGGTCGGCCATGAGATCGCCGGAGGTCAGGAACAGGCGCAGGGGCATTGGGGAACCAGGGAACGAAGCGGTGATGACTCGAAGATGCGGGGTCGCAACCTATATATCAGGCATGCGCCCGCAAGACATCCTGCTGCCAGTTGCCGCCGGCCTATGCTGCAAGCCGGGCGGCTTCCATATCGACCCCGTCCGGCCGGTCGAGCGGGCCGTGATCACCCACGGCCATTCCGACCATGCCCGCGCCGGCCACGGCGCGGTGCTGGCGACGCAGGAAACGCTGGACATGATGCGGCTGCGCTATGGCGAGAATTTCGCCGGCTCGACACAAGCGATCCGCTATGGCGAGGAGATCCGGCTCGGCGATGTCAGCGTGAAGTTTCACCCGGCCGGCCATGTGCTCGGTTCGGCGCAGGTCGCGGTGACCTGCAAGGACACCTGCATCGTCGCCTCCGGCGACTACAAGGATGCACCCGACCCGACCTGCACGCCGTTCGAGCTTGTGCCCTGCGACGTCTTCATCACCGAGGCGACGTTCGGCCTGCCGGTGTTTCGCCATGGCGATGCCGCCGACGAGGTCAAGAAGCTGCTGGCATCGGTGGCGCTGTTTCCGGAGCGCGCGCATCTCGTTGGCGCCTATTCGCTCGGCAAGGCGCAACGCGTGATCGCACTGCTGCGCCAAGCGGGTTACGACGTGCCGATCTATCTGCATGGCGCGATGGAGAAGATCACGCATTACTATCAGAGCCGCGGGATCGAGCTCGGCGATCTCAGGCCGGTGAAGGGCGTCAAGAAGGCGGCACTTGCCGGCACCATCACGCTGGCGCCGCCCTCTGCGACGTCCGATCTCTGGACCCGGCGGTTTCCCGATCCAGTCACGGCATTCGCCTCCGGCTGGATGCGGGTGCGCGCCCGCGCGCGGCAACGCGGCATCGAGCTGCCGCTGGTGATCTCGGATCACGCCGATTGGGACGGCCTCACCGCCACGATCGCCGCGACCGGCGCCGGCGAGATCTGGGTCACCCACGGCCAGGAAGACGCGCTGGTGCATTGGTGCCAAAGCAAGGGTTTGCAGGCACGGCCGCTCGATCTGGTCGGCTATGGCGACGAGGAGGAGACCGAGACGCCGCTCGCTGACGAGGCCGAAGCATGAACCGCTTCGCCGAACTTCTCGACCGCCTCGCCTACGAGCCCGGCCGCAACAACAAGCTGCGGCTGATCACGAGCTATTTTCGCGAGGTTTCCGACCCTGATCGCGGCTACGCGCTGGCCGCGCTGACCGGCGCGCTGAGCTTCAAGCACGCCAAGCCCGCGCTGATCCGAGATCTGATCGCGTCGCGCACCGATCCGGTGCTGTTCGGATTGTCTTACGATTATGTCGGCGACCTCTCGGAAACGGTGGCGCTGATGTGGCCGAAGCGGAATGCACACAAGGACGAATCTTTTCCGGGCTACCCCTCTCCCCCGCCCTCCCCCACAAGGGGGGAGGGAGCGCAGTTGCGCGCGGCGCTATCAGTGAGCGCGAAAGCTAACAGCGATTCCCAAAGTGATGGATGCACGAACCTCACCGTTCCCTCCCCCCTTGTGGGGGAGGGTCAGGGAGGAGGGTACCGCGGGCGAGATGCCAGCGATGCGCTTCATCCGAGCAACCACAACAATCCACCGCCGCCGACGCTGACCGAGGTCGTCACCACGCTGCGCACACTCGGCAAGACCGAGCTGCCAAAACAGCTCGAGCGCTGGCTCGACGAACTGGATGAGACCGGCCGCTGGGCCCTGTTGAAGCTCGTCACCGGCGCGTTGCGCATCGGCATCTCCGCGCGGCTGGCCAAGACCGCGGCCGCGGCACTCGGTGACAAGGACCCGCATGAGGTCGAGCTGATCTGGCCCGGTCTCGCGCCGCCCTATCTCGACCTGTTCGCCTGGCTGGAAGGCCGCGGCGACAAGCCGGTCAATCGCGATCCCGCCCCGTTCCGCCCGGTGATGTTGGCGCACGCGATCGAGGACACCGATTTCGCCGCGCTCGATCCCGCCGATTATATCGCCGAATGGAAATGGGACGGCATCCGCGTGCAGGCGGTGGCCGGCCGCGACGAGCACGACCGCATCACCGCGCGGCTCTATTCGCGCACCGGCGAGGACATCACCGGAAGCTTTCCGGATCTCGTTCCATCGTTGCGGCTACCCGGCGCCATCGACGGCGAGCTTCTGATCCTGCGCGAAGGGCGCGTGCAGAGTTTCAATGTTCTGCAGCAACGGCTCAACCGCAAGGTCGTGTCTCCGAAGCTGATCAAGGAGTTTCCGATTCATCTGCGCGCCTACGATCTGCTCGGCGACGACGAGAACGATTTGCGCGAGCTACCCTTTGCGGAGCGGCGCGAACGTCTGGAGACCTTCATCGGCAAGCTCGACGATCCCCGCATCGATCTGTCGCCCACCGTCGCCTTCGCAAGCTGGGAGGCGCTGACCGCCGCACGCGCCGATCCCGCGAGCGCCGGTGCGGGCGAAGACGCGGACGCCGTCGAAGGCGTGATGCTGAAGCGGCGCGATGCACCCTATCTGCCGGGACGGCCGAAGGGACAGTGGTGGAAGTGGAAGCGCGATCCGCACATCATCGACGCCGTGCTGATGTATGCGCAGCGCGGCCACGGCAAACGCTCGTCCTACTATTCCGACTACACCTTCGGCGTCTGGACCGCAGGTGCGGGCAGTGACGAGCTGGTGCCGGTCGGAAAAGCCTATTTCGGCTTCACGGACGAGGAGCTGCTCCAGATCGACCGCTTCGTGCGTCGCAATACCACCGAAAAATTCGGCCCCGTCCGCCACGTCGTGCACGAGCCGGACAAGGGCTTGGTGCTGGAGGTCGCCTTCGAGGGGCTGCAGCGCTCGCCGCGGCACAAATCCGGCGTCGCGATGCGCTTCCCCCGCATCAGCCGCTTACGCTGGGACAAGCCGCCGCGGGAAGCCGACCGGCTGGAAACGCTGGAAAAAATGCTGAAAGCGGGGGCGGCGGAGATTGAGGCGTGAAGCGTACTAGGTGCGCTCCCTCTCCCGCTTGCGGGAGAGGGTCGGGGAGAGGGTGCCTCCACATTGGGAATCCCCAAGAGGAGAGAGCCCTCACCCGCCTTCGGCGCGACCTCTCCCGCAAGCGAGGGCTTTGCTTAATTGGCCGAGCGGGAGTGAGGCTCGATATGGGGTA
>NZ_JBVVPQ010000153.1:0-5457 GCF_055811695.1 Bradyrhizobium sp. MI1.3
CGCCCGCACCCCACCCCTCGGGGGGAGGGGCCTGCTCGCAGTCCAAAGGCGGCAAAGCCGCTCCGCTAATTTCGTAAATTCGAGAAGTCCAAGGATTCTCTGCGCGTTTATTGTGGCGCGTGCGCCGCTACTTAGGCTTGAGCGTAGTCGACCGCTGATGCGCACCTGATAATCTATAATCTACTTAGCGCGCTTTCGCTGCGATCGCCGAGTTTCACGGAAACGGAAATCGCAGGGGTTCGGTTCGCGGCTCGTTTTCGAATTGGGCCGCTATGGCCCCCTCGCACACGTCGTATCCAAAGTTGACGAGGTCCTTTTTATCCGCCTCGTTCAAAGGCGCAAATCGCGTCGCGAGCGCGGCAAGCTCCGATGCCCGCGTTGGACTTATCTTTGATCCGTACTTCTCGAAATTTCGGATCGACCAATATGCACCTCTCTTGTTGTTGGTTTCGAGCGCTTCTATAACCTGTCGACGACGTAGAAGGCGAAGCTGATGATCCAGGACCTCGACGGTTCGAACGGCTTGCTCGACAAATCCAGCGATCCCACCCTTGGGTTCGGGGTTGTCCGGCGAGTCTACGCCGCCGTCGCAAACGAAGATCGTCTTATGCCGCCTCCACGCTGCCTCTAGCCCCAAGTTGTCGATCAGGCTTCCTGTCGCCAAATAGACCTTCTCACGAAACCGGAATTCCGCGCTGTTAGGCGGCTCCCACTTCGCCGTGCCCAAGTGCAAGACAAGGGGGGAAAGGGTTGGCGGTAGGGCGTTCGATGCTGCTACCGCGATCGCGATAAGCTCTGGGTAGTCACGAATGATGCCCGTTACGGCGTCGCCGATATAGGACTTGGAGAATCGGAAGAGCGAGACACGCTGCAGATTAGTGGAGCTGAACACGAAAACAGGTTGGTCCGGCAAGTCTTGCAAAGTCTTTTCACCAAACAGAAAGCTCGCCAGCTTTCCGGCCATCACGTCGGCAGGATTGCGTCCCGGCAAAAGGCCGAGCAAACTCGACGTTACGTCAATACTCTGGTCGGCGAATTCAAGCAGCGGCTTGGCGATTACGTCTGAGAAGTTTACGGCGACGCCGCCAACGAAGGAGAGTTCGTTCCAATGCATACCGAGCACGCCGGCAACGACCGATCCGCCAGCCACGCCCGAAACTCGTCCTAGTCGAGCTAAATAGCCGAGGTCGTTGAGGCGCCATACTGCACCGAGATCGAAGAGCATGGCGCGATAGCCGCCGCCCGAGAGACAAAGGGCTATTTCGCGCCCCGGAGAATTCGGAGCTTCATCGGGCTCCTCGCGGGAAGATACCACCTGAGCCTGAGCCGAGAGGCTAGACCGCTGTTCGCGGCGAAGCTTCCAGTTCCAAAGTACGAGGCCGACCGTGTCGTGGCCAATTGCAAAACAAGGTACCACGCCGCCTTCCCCATCAACGACCTTGATCGGCTTCAGGAGACCCGCCGTCAGGAGTATTCCCGTCGTCTCTCCGAAGCCCAGTTGTGTCCCGGCAAGCCTCTCCTCCAAGTCGGCTTCGCTCTTGATATCGGTCGTTACCGTGCCATCAGGCTGAAGTCGGAGTAAGTCGCATAGCGCCTCCTTCCAGAAAGTCACCTCCTGCTCAGCTTTGAGAGGAGGGAGTCGAAGTGCGGTACCGCGGTCATGTAATGCCTTGTGCACAAAACGTTCGATCGTTCCTTCGACGTTCCCGAGTTCGGCCAGATCGGCGAGTGTGATTTCGTTTGCTTGCCGCGATCGCATCAATGAGTAGAGCTCGCTGAACGCAATCTGCAGAGCACCGAGCCGACCAAGCGGTACTTTATCGAGTTGTTCGATCGCGCTTTCTATTACGTCCTCGTCGATCGTGAAGCCGAACCGCTGTGCAGGTCGCTGCAACGCTTCTTTGATTTGCGACTTCGTCAATTCGCCGAGGTAGTAGTCAGTCAATCCCGTGCCACGGAAGCCCATTCGTAGATGCGAGGCGAATCTGCCAAGATACTCTGTGCGGAGAGAGACCACGATCTTCATCGCAAACCTAGCGATCGAGAACGCGGAAAGGAAATCAAAGAACGCGTCGCGAGCCTTGGATTCAAAGGCGGGATTGGCCAAGGTTAGGACCTCTTCTCCTTGATCGATGATCAAGACCAGCGTGTGCGGGACGATGAGGCTTAACCGTTCGAGCACGCCGAGCAACACGGAAGGATCCCGGCCGGCCGACCGGACGAACGCAGCCGCTTTGACTGCGGCCGGGTCCGGTAGGGCGGCTCGCAAGTTTAGCTTTCGTTCTCCGGTCGGCGTTTGGATAGTTAACGGGTTCGAAGTGAATTCGAATACCGCGTTAGCTAGCTTAGCTAAAGGATCTGCCGTCGAACTGATGAAAACGTCTCGAGTCTTGCCTCTGCGGGCGAATGCGATCCCCGTATCCCCATCTTCCAAATAGGGAATGATGCCCGCTCGCAAAAACGAGGACTTTCCGCAGCCGGTAAGACCGTGAAGAGCGAGAATCCGAGTATTAGAGTCCGCAAGGAACGTCGCGCATCGTCTGATGTCGACATCGCGGCCCGCGAAGAGATGAGCGTCGTCCTCTGTATATGAGGCGAGGCCCTTGTAAGGCTGCTGGCTCTCACTGGCCATGGGGTATCTCCAGCCGTCCGCTTCCGACTACGTCGTCAGAGAAGTTCGTTTGCTTTGAGAGGCTTGGTGCTCCATCCTGGCACATCCGAAAATTCGGGTGCGCGTAGATCCCGTAGACAAGACTTAGAGGGAAATGATCGCGATAGAGGCGGCTCATCGCCTCTCCGAGCGTTTTACCGTCCTTGAATAGCAAGTGGAGCAGCGAGGTGCTGAAACGCAACGCAAAGACGTCCGGAACATCCGTCTCGGTGCCCACAAATCCAACATGCCCGGTCACGCTTGCCGGCAGCAGGAATGTTCCTCCAGGGTCGGCTGCAGCCGTACGGCACCCGTTGATGAAAACGAGGCAGCCCGTCTCGTTGTCTCGTTTGGTATCTGCCAAAATCAGAAAAAGCCCGCTGGCGTTGATAGTGTCGTCGGTTCCAATAGCGAGCTGATTCGGAGTTGCATGACAGTAGAAGTACAGAAGGCCGATTTGCGACGCGCGTTCTTGCCATGAATCCTTCAATGCCTGTTCGGTGTTGATAGGCATACCGTAGCGCTCGTCCAACCAAGCGGAGAAGCTTTTCTCGACCTCCGACGAGATGGTGTCCTTCGCTTTGCCGAAGACAGATGGATGAGCGACGCGAAGCATGCCGAGCGACGATGCATCGCCGACCTGGCTAGGTTTGATTCCGATGTAGCGCACGGTCGTATCGTGGGCGAAGCACCAGAATTGATGATAGGTGTGCCACCATGCTGTTTGCTCAATCCCCCGCCAGTCATCCGGCAAGAGTTCCGGGTCTCCGGAGTACATGAGGCCCCAAGGTACCAATACGCTATCGGCTACTCTGAATTCGATGCGGAAGGGCTCGCCGAGCGAAGCGTAGTATTTTTTGACGCCTGCGGCGTCTTCGTCGCCTTCCATCCTCAGGAACAGCGTTTTGTAAAGCGCGTTTCCCTTGCGCGCCAGCTGCTTGAGAATTGGCGCGGCAGTTTCGGCCTTGTCCTTTAAGCAATGGTTCACGAGCTCGAGAAGTACTTTGCGGATGTCGGCGGCATAATCCAAAACCGCTTGCCTGTTGATCGTGTACGGTTGCCACTCGTTCCACTGTACCCTGAACCGAGTGGGCCCATGCTCGTGGATTTCGACGTGGACCGTCCTCACGTTACCATCCTCTCGCGCCAGACTTCCATGGTCGCATGCTCTTCGCCCGGTTTGACCTGTACGTAGCGAAGAGAGTAGGGGAAGTTTTCGTAAGAGCCGGTCTTCAGAATGTGCCATGGCCGAGTTTTTTCTTCGGGCGCGAAGCGGTAGTAGCGCGTCCAAGATCCGGTGTTAAAGTAGGTAAGACCAGGCACCTTCCGGTCGTGCGGTTCGTGAGTATGGCCCATGATCACCGTATTGACTCCACCAATGGCCGCCTCTGTGGCGCCGACGTAGAGATCTTCGGTTTCGTTGACCTTGTACGCCTCCTTCAGGCTCAGCGTGCCTTCCTGAGCGCCGAGCAGCGCCGCGGACTTCTCGCCGAGACTGGATACGAGTTCGGGGTGCTCGGTGAGATATTCGGCGAGCAGCTCAAGATTTTCGGGTGTGGCTACGAACGTGACGAGCTTCATCGGAAGCTCGAAGCCGCTTCCACGCAAGGCGCGCGTCAGGACTTCGAGCTCGGGGGCGGTAGCTTCGTCCACCCATTTGGCCAACAGTTGTAGCCTGTCGGAGCCGATGGGTGCCTCTATCGTCAGGAGATCTTCCTTACGCGTCGCCGCGATCTTGATCGCGTACGCGAGCATTTTTGCCACGCTGACCGACGCGTCGAGCGGGGCCCAGCCGGGTGTCAGCGCAGATGCGCCGAAGATATGAAAGAAACGGGAGAACGGCTTGACGTTGTCGACGTAGGGGTAACGCGCGTCTAGCCCATTGAGATATTTGATCAGAAAGCGCGTGCCGACGCACTCGTACAAACGATCATTCCCGTCCTTCCCCTTCAGAATGGGCGGCTCGTTCGCGCTCCAGCGATCGTGCCCGTTCACATGGAAAGAATTGACCTTGTCGTATCGATGACCATGTTCGATGTGCAGCCAATTCATTCCGTTTGGGTGATAGTGGCTTTCAAGGCAGAACGTGAGCTTCTTGGAGCCTCGATCGACGCCAACAAACTCCGCGAAGCGTTCTCGGACCCGCGGCCAGAAGAAGTCCGGATCGTGGTTGCCCGGCATGATTACTAGGTGATTGCGTCCGTCCGCGAGAAAGTCCTTCAGTGCAACAAATGTCCCGCGATGTCGCGTCTGAATATTGGCAAGCTTGTTCAGCGATTGCTGCTCGGTGAAGCATAAAGGGATGCCGTCTTGCGTCTCGGATTCGAGTGACGATCCCGTCCAAGGAGATGCCTGCACAAAGTCCAGAAAGTCGCCATTTATGACCAGCTCGACGTGTTCGGACCGTTGCTTGAGATCGGTCAAGAAACCCGCCAGATGCGCCTCCAGCTCGTCATCGAAGTCATCGAGATCTCCGTCACTGATGTGAAGGTCGCTGATAACGGCCAGTAAGCGCTGCATGCCGCTCTCCCTTGCGAGATAGCCATGGTCAGGCATTCGATCATTGCTTCCGTACGGGCGAATTGCAATCATAAAGTGTGAAGATTGAGAAGCGCCAACCCCTCCTATCGCGGGAAGGAGCTCGCTATCAGCCGCTCTGAAAGCCGGACAATTGCCTAGGTCGATGTTCCATCAGCCTGCTCAGAGCTGTGAGGTCCGCCTTGGGTCCAAAGGACTAAACCGCTCGCGCGGTAGAACGCCGCGGCTGGCGACACGGCGAAGCAATAGGCGACAACTCATCGTGACGA
>NZ_JBVVPQ010000154.1:0-5205 GCF_055811695.1 Bradyrhizobium sp. MI1.3
GCGATGGCGGAGCTCGACCGCCGGTCCAAGCCATGATCGCCTTCATCGACGATCATCGTGGGGCGCATGGGGTCGAGGGGGCGATCTGCAAGGTGCTGCCGATCGCCCCCTCGACCTACCACGCCCATGTGACCAAGCGGCGCGATCCCGCCAAGCTGTCGGCGCGCGCCAAGCAGGACGCCGCGCTGAAGATCGAGGTTCGGCGCGTCTTCGATCAAAACTTCTCCGTCTACGGCGTACGCAAGGTCTGGCGCCAGCTCAAGCGCGAAGGCTTCGATGTTGCCCGTTGCACGGTGTCGCGACTGATGCGTGACATGGGTTTGCAAGGGGTCATCCGCGGCAAATCCGTCAAGACTACGATCAGCGACAAGGCCGCGCCATGCCCGCTGGATCACGTCAACCGCCAGTTCAAGGCGCCAAGGCCGAACGTTCTCTGGCTCTCCGACTTCACCTATGTCGCGACCTGGACCGGCTTCGTCTACGTCGCCTTTGTCATCGACGCCTATGCCCGCAGGATCGTGGGCTGGCGGGCCTCGCGCACGGCACATGCGAGCTTCGTGCTCGATGCACTAGAGCAGGCACTGCATGATAGACGGCCGGTCCATCGCGGCGGGCTCGTGCACCACAGCGACAGGGGCAGCCAAGGCGGATTCAAACGATCGTCGCAACAGCGATCTTGTTCACTCATGATAGCCAATCGTCAAGCGCCTCCGCCGGCGTTTTCCATCCCAGCGTCTTTCTCGGTCGGGCGTTGAGGACGGCAGCAACGGCGGTGATGTCATGGACGCTATGGACGCTGAGGTCAGTGCCTTTCGGGAAGTACTGACGCAGCAGCCCGTTGGTGTTCTCGTTAGTTCCGCGCTGCCATGGACTTTGCGGATCGCAGAAGTAGACCTGAACGCCTGCATCGATCTTGAGACGATCGTGCTGGGCCATTTCGGCGCCTTGGTCCCAGGTCAGCGAACGCCGCAGTTCTTGTGGCAAGGTGATGATGGTGCGAGTAATCGCGTCCCGTACGGCTTCAGCGCCGTGTCCCGCGAGCGCAGGCCCGTTCTTGATGCGCGGAGCTTCGCCGTGCCCCATGAGGCGGGGAAGATGCAGCAGCATCGTGAACCGGGTTGTACGCTCGACCAGCGTACCAATCGCTGAGCTGCCAAGACCAAGGATGAGGTCTCCCTCCCAGTGTCCCGGCACTGCTCGATCGGTTGCTTCGGCGGGACGTTGACTGATCATGATCTCCGGCGAGACAAAGCCCTTGCCTCGCCTTTTTACGCGTGCTCTGGGCACTCTTAGCACGCGCCCCGTTCGCAAGCAGGCCGTCAGTTCGCGGCGTAGCGTTCCCCGGCCTTGAACGAAGAGAGCCTGATAGATGGCTTCGTGGCTGATGCGCATCGTGTTGTCGTCCGGGAAGTCGATCGGCAAGCGTCGGGCAATCTGCTCCGGGCTCCAGGCCTTGGCCCATCGCCGATCTCTTCGCGGGCCATGCCGGCGACCGTTCCACGGAACGACCGGACCGGGAACGGAAGCGCCGCTCGGTGCCACGACGACGCCGGCAAGTCTCTCCTCCACATAAGTGCGCAAGGTTTTGTTGAGCGCAAGTTTGGTCAGTTTGGGCCGACATGCCGATCGGTCTGCATGCCACTGGGCAGTCGTCGCACGATACTCCAACCCGCCGCTTCTGGTAGCTGCATTGCGTCGCAGTTCACGGGAGATTGTCGAGGCGGACCGAGCGAGGCGGCGCCCGATTTCTTGCATGGAGTGGCCCTGCACCTTGAGAAGTGCGATCTCCTCGCGCTCGGCAAACGACAGGTACCGCCCGGAGAGCGGCTTTGCCGAGGATCTGAACATTGCTGGTGGCATGCCGCCCGCCTTTCGGAACAATCTGTATCCGACAGGCTGCGATACTCCGGCTTCAAGCGCAGCTTCTTCACTGCTTAGCCCCGCGGCAATCCCCCGCCAAAATCTGCTCTGTTCATCACGCCCCGCAACTTGCGGCCGCCCCGGCGATGGCATTGGCGCTCGTCCAGATCGTGCCGATCTCCGTCCTCCAATACTCATCGCAACCTCCAATGTGCGAGTGTTGCGACGACCGTTTGAATCCGCCCAATACGTCTCGATCAAATACACCGAGCGCCTGGCCGAAGCTGGCATCGAACCTTCCGTCGGAAGCGTCGGAGATTCCTATGACAATGCTCTCGCCGAAACCATCAACGGCCTCTACAAGGCGGAGGTGATCCATCGGCGCGGACCATGGCGCAGCTTTGAGGCCGTCGAGTTCGCTGGAATGGGTGGACTGGTTCAACAACCGGCGGCTCCTCGAGCCCATCGGCAACATCCCGCCGGCCGAAGCCGAGCAACGCTACTACGCCATGCTGGAACGACCCGCCATGGCGGCATAACTTAAACCAAATGGCCTCCGGCAAACCCGGGGCGGTTCAGCTTACTTTCGGCGCTGGCGCCGCTTGGGATCTGGCCAGCTCTCGATCCGCTGCTCTCACCGAGGCAGCGTCACGCGGGCGGCTTGCCCAGGCTGATGCGATGGCAGCTCTTGAGAACGGACAGCGTTCGCGATATGAGGCGCATCAATGCCGAGAAGCTTGGCCGCTTGCACGCGGCTAACGGCAATTATCGCAGCGTTTTGAAGATCAAGCTTGCTGCCTGAGATTTTAAGGCTGCAAGACTCGACAAACAACTAACGTGTTGCGTTCGTGCTTTGCACGCGCATCGCTCTGAAAATCACGCTGCTTTCTGCGAATCATACGAGCCGGCGATCTGTCGACGACATCGGAGCCGTTTCGATCGTTATGCGGGCGATCGATCCACCGCGGAGATCAGGAGCGCGTGTCGCGCTGTTGGTGATCGGGTGTGGTTTATCGCAGCTGGCCTGGCCGGGGAGCGCTCGCAAGCGTCTATCAAGGCAACGATCCGCCCACGAAGGTGAAAAAGGGTACCAACTGAGGCGGCCTTATTTCAGCTTAGGGCGGAGGTTCTCATCCGGGCTGGGGTTTGGCGTCTGGTCGGTCCACGAGTTTACTCTCTGCTTTTATGCGCGCTTGGCCTCGTCGGCGGCGAAGCGGGCGGCGATGGCATCAACAACGGCAAGTCGTGCCTGTTCAACCGATGCGATCGCGTAATCGATGGCGAGGCCGGCGTCCGACTCCAAGTTCGCGGCGCGTGTCTCGGCTAGCTTTACGCTGAGACCATGCTTTGCTTCGACTACATGCGCCTTGAGGGCGTTGACGTCGGCAGTGATTTTCGCTTGCAGCGCTTTCATATCTCTGGTGGCCGAGTCTCCGGCAGACTTGATTTGATGGTTGACCTTTTCGACGGCGATCTTTGCAGCAGAAAGCGCCTCTGCCTTCCGCGCTTCGATCTTGTCGTGCGCTTCCGTTCTTGCGGCTGAGAATGCGTTTTCGGCGCCTTTTGCACGTACCGACAGGTCCGCGAGCTGATCTGAAAGTCGCGTCATTTGCTGCTCCTTGTGAAGACTCGCACGCAAGCACGCCGTCGTTTAAGCCGCGTTGATCTGGGTCAATTCGTCTTTGCCCAGCATGCGGTCAGAGGCGGGTTGTTCATAGATCGGTGGTCCAACCTACCTTCAAGTCGTGCTTCCGCGGACAAGTGTTCGTGAAAGGACGCTGGTGCTGCCTTCTTTGCCGAGGGCAGTTGTCGGCGAAGTCAACAAAGAGGGTCTCAATTTCCCGTGCCTTTCATAGTCGGCGACACCTTATACCATCAGCAGAAGGCAAGAATTGTGACCAATTAAGTACTAACCATTCGCGAGGGTCCGTTCCGGCTTTCGCCAGTCTTCATATCCTGTTCGGCCGGCAGACCAATCCAGATGTCCACATCCCCATCCTCCGACAGCCGGTTGCGGTCTGATTCACCAGATGGATCCACTCGGCGTCATCGAGCCCCGCAGGTTCGACCACCGGCCTACATCGTTTTCGGTCCTCCGCTGCCGTATGCAGTACGCCATGACGTAGGCGACATCCATCCGATGCGAGAGGCAGTTACGCAGTTGAGACTCTCATCCTTCGTCTCGCAAGTTGGTCGATTGTTGACGAGATCAGCATCCGCGTGCATGTTCTGGAGATCCGAGGCGGCATCTTCAGCCGTTGTCATCTCCAGCAAGGATCTTTGCACCGCGCACTCCGGCGAGAACCAGGGATGAAGGGCGTGAGTCGACAGAGGGTCACGAACTCCCCTAAGATATCAAGCGAGTAAGTTCGCGGAAGCTGGGAACGGGTGGGCCAGTGAACTTGCAGGTGACGGTTCTCAAGGTGCTGGTCAGCTATCCAGACGGCTTCGCCGCCATGGCGGACCTCAAGCGAGATATGGCGATTCTGGCCACGAGCGGACCGGACTGGGCCGAACGGACGAAGCGGTTGGCCGTCCGCGTGCCCGGCTTTAATATCTTCTCCCAAGGGCTCATTGAGCGGATGAACGGCGGATGGCGTGTCACTGATAAAGGACGCGCGGTTCTCGTGATCATGGAGGCGCGGCCCACACCCGCTCAAAAAGCAAGGGAGCTGCCTAAGATCCTCGCGGCCGAGGAGCCGGCGCCAGCCGCGACTCTGCTAGGGACGCCCTCGATAGCGCCGGTTCGACGCACGCGGGAACGAAGGCGACGCCACCGCGATGCTGCACAACCAAGGCAAGCGACCGCATCGTAACGAAGCTTGGTTCTCGAACAGCGCATTTCTGGTTGAGCGTGACCAGACGGATCGAACAGTCGACGATGTTGTTGTCGAGCTCGATGCGCCATCATCGACAAAGCGCGTGGCACCCTGCCAGCGAGATAACGTCCAGCGGATGGTGACGGCGAGCTTGGCATTTTGTCTCTAGCGCCAATATTGGTGTTGGGCTGCCAGTAATCCTTAGGGCGGAGACATTGGTAGCACGAATGCCAAAGCACCTACCTGGTTTGGCAGGCTGCTGACTATCGTGCCGTGGGTAGACTTCTTGAGCGACGATTTAGCGGAACAAGATCACCTTGCAATCTCAAACGGTGCTTTCGACTGCTTGCAGAAGGCATCCTTCGATGAATCGACATCCATCGAGCTCACGTCCTATCGGTCCTGCGTCCTCAAAATTTACAGCTCTGCGCTCGGAAGCGGCATTATGGAGGCTGAGCCGGGCATCACCTCGGCGCATGCGAGCATTCGGGCAAGAACCGTCTGGACGATTGTCCTCGGCTTTGCC
>NZ_JBVVPQ010000155.1:0-5177 GCF_055811695.1 Bradyrhizobium sp. MI1.3
GCGCCGAGGCCAATGTGGCGGCGCTCAAGCACGACATCGAGCGCTACGTGCGTCTGCGCGCCGAGGCCGGGCACAAGCATGAGGCCGAGGAACGCGCGATCCGGCATCGTGTCGCCATCGACATCCCTGCTTTGTCGCGCGAGGCGCAGCGCGTGCTGGCGCGGGTGCGCGATGCGATCGATCGCAACGACCAGCCGAGCGCGCTCGAATTTGCCTCCGCGGAGAGCCGGACCGACGTGCCGCCATGCGCGACCATGTCGACCTCGCAGAAGCCGGGCACCGGGCTGTTTCAGTCATTGAACGTGCGGATCGGGACTTCGCGCCGGATTGCCGAACAGAATCCGGCACGGCGCCGCCTCCCGCCGCTCGCCGCAGTCTTCACGTCGATGTGGAATGCTGTTCCCTCGCGCGATCGGCCAACAATTCCGCAACCAGGTCAGCGAACTATTGGGCGAAGATCATCAGCTCTTCAGTGTGATCACCCCGCTGCTGTCGATCCATGAACAGATCTGCAAGCAACAGAACAACTTCGACATTGAAGTCCGCCAGTTGGCGAAGGCGGATGAGACGACGCGCCGCTTAATGACGGTTCCCGGTGTCGGCGCGGTGACGGCGTTGACCTTCCGCCATACGATCGATGACCCGTCGCGCTTCAGATCAGCATCGAGTGTCGGCGCTATCTCGGTCTCACACCTCGGCGCAACCAATCTGGCGAAACCGACATCAACGGCAAGATATCACGTTGGGGCGACCGTCTTCTCCGAACCTACCTGTTTGAGGGCCGCGACCGTGCTACTTTATCGAACTAAGAAATGGTCTTCCCTAAAGGCTTGGGGCATGAAGCGCGCCAAGAGGATTGGCATGAGGAAGGCAAAGGCCGCCATCGCCCGAAAGATCGCCGTAGTTCTTCACTGCATTTGGGGGGACGGCACATCGTTCGACTGGGGTCTGGTAAAGGAAGCCTGACCGATCTTGTAGTTCCTGGTCCGGTCCGCCGGACTGGCGATGTCCCGCTGGGACGGTGTTGTGGCGACCTCGTTCATTCGGCTGGTGACGGCTTGTCCGTACTCCGCTGCAGACGTTGAGGCGCCCGGCCCGGACATCATCATGAGGCGCTGAGCGACCTCGGAAAGGACCATGACCCCAGCGAAGACATCAACAGTCCAAACGATCCATGCCTGACCGGCAAGCACGTATCAGCCGCGGCCGCGCCGTCTCCGCAACCCGGAACAGCTTCGACGGCGCGAGCACTACCACCGTGCCATTGGCGAGTTCAGAAATGCAGGCTTGACACCAAACTGCAATTAAAGGACCGAATGACACCGGTTGAGGCGAAGCGCGCCCGCACGAATCTGAAATCAACGGGTCCTTCCTTGGCTAAGGGATCCTAATTCAGCATCGGCCCCCCGTGCGACTTCGAGCTTCCTTGGCTTGAAGGGCGGCGGCGGCGGAGGTCACGGCAGCAGCGTCGTTCTGCATACAGCGGGCGCCTCAGTCTGCGTTCCTATGCCCGTCGCGGATGCTTTCCCTCCCAACTCCAGTCGCGATGGACCAAAAGGCGACACGAACTCGACTAGCGATTGGCCTCAACTCATCTTATCTTGCGGTGATGAACGATTGCTGTTGTCCTCCGCCGCCCCTCAACTTGGGCGGAAACAAGAAACGAGATGCTGCTTACCGCATGGTGCTCTGGGCGGTGCTGGCGATCAATGCCGCAATGTTTGCGGTTGAGGTCGTCGCTGGCCTCGCTGCTGGATCGGCGTCGTTACAAGCAGATGCCCTCGACTTCTTAGGTGACGCTGCAAACTATGCCATAAGCCTGCTCGTAGTCGGCATGGCAGTCCGCTATCGCGCTGCTGCTGCTCTTGCGAAGGGCGCTACAATGGCCGCCTTCGGTGTGTGGGTCATCGCAACAGTCGTTTGGCATTCGCTACACGGAACGCTTCCAAGCGCATTTGCTATGAATACCGTTGGAGTTGCGGCCTTGGCTGCTAATGCCGCCTCCTTTGGTCTGCTTTGGGCCTATCGTCATGGCGACGCCAACATGCGATCCGCGTGGATTTGCACCCGTAACGATGTGCTTGGGAACCTCGCAGTCTGTTTGGCAGCCGCTGGCGTGTTCGGAACGGGCACAGGATGGCCCGACGTGATCGTGGCCGCGATCATGGCAGCGCTCGCTATTCAGGGTGCTGTTATAGTCGTGCGCCAAGCGGTCGGAGAGCTGCGCGTAGGCCGGCTTTCTGTTACCCGGGGCTGACGTCGTGTCGCCACCGACCTTCACCAGAGGACCCTCGTAAGGAACCCTCCCCAGATGACCGGTGGCTGTCCTTCGGGGCGTTTCGTTAGATGCACACAAAACACCCCTTTTCGAGTACCTCAGCCCGTCGCGCCAATGACTTACGGCGCAAAGCACACTGACTTACAGCAGAGAACGCTGCCGCTTCTTACGCGGTGTCACCTTCGGGACCGTGAGGAGCAACCGTAGCAGCCGCTCGGTGCGAGTTCGCTTCACCCGACTTGAGTTCCGGGAGCGCTTTTTTAAGGGCGGTGGCCTGTATCGTCTTCTCACTGTTCTGGCGCTTGTGTTGCATCAGTTCCCGAGGCCACGCCCCAAAGCCGTATTTACCCCCTCGGTAAGTACGTGCGGCACGGGCAATGATGTCCCGCATGCGCAGTACGGTCCTATAGGCCACCGCGAGTTCAGACTGGATCTCCAAGAGCGCTGGCTGGCATTGGAGCTGAAGGTATAGCGCGACAATCTGGATGGGAAGCGCGCGACAATCAGGATGGCGAGTGGGTGTCGCGGCGAGGTGATGATTGCCGCGATGATTGTCGCGCGCAAGAGTTTTGTTCGCTCTGATTGTCGCGGAGCGTCAATCAGCGAGTGTTTTTGGTGTCGCGTGCGAGGATGGTCGCCCTGGACCACGCTTCCGCTCGAGCGCGGTGCGCCTGCGATAGCTTTCGACGTTCATCTCGACGATGGTGGCGTGGTGAACGAGGCGATCGATGGCGGCGAGCGTCATAGCAGGATCCGGGAAGACCCTGTTCCACTCTCCAAAGGGCTGATTGGCGGTGATCAGCATGGAACGCCGCTCGTAGCGAGCGCTGATGAGCTCGAACAGCACGCTGGTCTCGGCCTGGTCCTTCGTGACGTAGGCAAGATCATCGCAGATCAGGAGGTCGAAGCGGTCGAGGCGGTTAATGGCGGCCTCGAGATTGAGCTCGCGCCGCGCCACCTGGAGCTTCTGGACGAGATCGGTGGTGCGGGTGAAGAGGACGCGCCATCCGTTCTCGATAAGGGCCAGGCCGATGGCTGCCGCCAAGTGACTCTTGCCGCCGCCGGGCGGGCCGAACAGCAGCAGATTGGCGCCCTTGCCGAGCCAACCATCGCCGGCGGCGAGCGCGGTCACCTGTGCCTTGGAGATCATCGGCACAGCCTCGAAGTCGAAGTTGTCGAAGGTCTTTCCAGCGGGCAGCCGCGCCTCGACGAGATGGCGCTCGACGCGGCGGCGGCCGCGTTCGGCGATCTCGTGCTCGGCAATGGTGGCGAGGAAGCGGGCCGCCGGCCAGCCTTCCTTGTCGGACTGCTCGGCAAATTGCGGCCACAGCACCTTGATGGCTGGCAGCCGCAACTCGTTGAGCAATAGATTGAGGCGCGCGGTGTCAATGGTGTTGGCCGTGCTCATGCGGCACCTCCGATCTCGCCGGCACCGATGAGGCACTCATAGGTGGCGAGCGGTGCGAGCTGCACCACGACGTGCGGCACGCAGGCCGGATCGGGAGAGAAGTAAGCGCGCAGCCGGTTGAGGTCGGGCAGTCGGCCGGCATCAAGCTCGGTCGCGAGCTGATCGGCGAGTTCGGCCTCGCAGCCGCGCTCATGGGCCAGTGCGAGCAGATCGACCATGATCCGGCAGGCTTTCCTGTCCGGCAGCCGTTCGCGCAAGCAATCGAAGGTTCGGCGATAGGCATCGCGCGGGAACAGCCGATCACGGTAGACGAGATTGAGCAGCGCCATTGGCTTGCGCCGCAAGGAATGGATCACGTGCCGATAATCGACGACCTGGTCGTGCTTGCCGTTGGGATGCGGCCGCCCACGCGGCAGGGTGACGAGATGGGTGCCGCCGACGAACACGTCGAGACGATCGTCGTAAAGGCGCACCCGCAGTTGGTGCCCGATCAAACGCGACGGCACGGTGTAGAACACCTTGCGCAAGGTGAAGCCGCCGCTTGACGTCACGCGGACAATCACCTCCTCGTAGTCCGAGGTGCGGCGATCTGGCAACGCCTGCAGGGTGGCGCGCTCGTGGTCGATCCGCTTGGAGTTGCGGGCATTACGGCGGCTGACGATCTCGTCGATGAAGCCGCGATAGGCGGCGAGATCATCGAAGTCGGCAGTGCCGCGCAACAGCAGCGCATCGGCGATCGTCCGCTTGAGATGGCCATGCGAGCTTTCGATCGCCCCGTTCTCGTGGGCGATGCCGCGATTGTTGCGGGAAGGCCGCATGCCGTAGTGGGCGCAGAGGTCCTCGTACCGCCTGGTCAGATCGTCCCTCGCATTGCGATCGAGATTGCAGAAGGCGGCCGACAGGCTGTCGGTCCGATGCTCCCGCGGTGCCCCACCGAGCGACCACAGGGCATTCTGCAGCCCTTCGGCCAATGCGACGAAGCTCTCGCCACCGAGCACGACATGGGCGTGTTCAAACCCGCAATAGGCCAACCGGAAGTGATACAGGCGATGATCGAGCGGCACGCCAGCGATGGCGACCCCAAGCTCGCCCATATCGGTGAAGTCGGACAGGCCGACCTGGCCCACTTCGTGGGTCTGGCGGAAGATGACCTCCTGCTCCTCGCCGTGGATCGCCCGCCAGGCGCGGATCCGGCGCTCGAGCGTGCGGCGGATTCCAGCCCCCAGCTCAGGATGGCGTCGGAGCATCTCCTCGAAGATGGCCACGGGCCGCACGCCGGGAGCCGCCTTCAGCATCGGCACGACCTCCAGGCCGAAGACGTTGGCCAAGGGATCCGGCCGGCGCCTTTGCCGCGGTGACTTCTTTTGCGACGGAAGGCGCAGATCCTTCTCGAGCCGATAAGCGGTCGACGAACTGAACGACGCCTTCGCGGCCGCCTCTGGCGGCGAATTGGTTTGACGGAACTTCATGTAGAGCCTCATCTGGTGATCG
>NZ_JBVVPQ010000156.1:0-4957 GCF_055811695.1 Bradyrhizobium sp. MI1.3
TTGCGGGAAACCACATTGTCGACGAGAACTGCCGTAGGGCCGGTCTCGATCTGGACGTCAACGTCGGGATAGGCGATGGCGTATTGGGTAAGCAGAGGCGGCAACCGTAAGGCCGCCGTCGTCTCCATCGAACCGATGCGCAATTCGCCGCTTGGAAAGGCCTCATCCTTCACTGCACGATGGGCCTCTGCCAAAAGCTCGCTGATCCGATTAGCGTAAGGAAGCAGCCTGCTCCCCATCGAGGTCAGCGTCACTCCCCTTTTGGACCGGTGAAAAAGCTGGACCCCCAGCTGAACCTCGAGCGCCCGAATCCGCTGCGTCACATTGGACTGCACCGTGTGGAGCTCGTTTGCCGCCCGGCCGATCCCGCCCGCCATTGCGACCGCCGTAAAGAAGTTAAGGTCGGTGCTGTCCATGGGTCATCTCCCGTAATGATGACTTTGATCAAAACTAATCACTTTTCCGTTGTCAACGTCTGATCTAGTGTTTGCATGGAAAAAGGCGGATCGCGCCTGAGCGAGGACGGAAAATGGGCATCAAAACGAGATTGACCGACTTTTTTGGACTCGAGCATCCGATCGTACTGGCGCCGATGGACCCCGCCTCCGGCGGCGAACTCGCGTCGGCCGTTTCCGCGGCCGGCGCGTTGGGCATGCTGGGCGGAGGTTATGCCAACCGGACCTGGTTCGAAGAACAGTCGGCCAAGGTGAGCCGCCGGGACGTCGGATGCGGTTTCATAACATGGGCTCTGGCAAACGATCCTGGCCTGCTCGATCTTGCTTTGCAGCGGCACAACAAGGCGATCATGCTCTCATTCTCGGATCCCGAGCCCTATGCACCGCAGGTGAAGCAAGCGGGCGTTCCGCTCATCTGTCAGGTACAAACACTTGAGCATGCGAAGCGCGCCATCGACGTCGGTGCCGATGTCGTCATAGCGCAAGGCACCGAGGCAGGTGGCCACGGGCTAACGGCGCGCTCCACGATGCCCTTCGTTCCGGCGGTCGCCGATCTGGTGGCACAAAGGGCCTCTCATGTCCTCGTGCTTGCTGCAGGCGGTATCGCCGATGGACGCGGCCTCGCTGCGGCGCTGATGCTCGGTGCTGATGGCGCATTGATGGGGACGCGCTTCTGGGCCACGCAAGAATCGGTGATCCATCGTAACGCAAAGGAAAAGGCGGTGACCGCCACAGGCGACGAAACGATCCGGACTCGTGTCTACGACGTGGTTCGCAAAAAGCCGTGGCCCTCAGAATACACCGGGAGGCTCATGAAGAATGGCTTCATCGAGCAGTGGCACGGCCGCGAAGACGACTTGCGTAACCTCCAAGAGGCGGAGCTGCAGCGCGTCGACGCGGCATGGTCATCGGGTGACTATGATACTGCCAATGTCACCGTTGGCGAGGGTATCGGATTGATACATGACATCCCAACCGCTGGTGAATTGGTCAAGCGCATCTCGACAGAAGCCAGCGCATGTCTTGCGCGTTACGCGCCCACGCAGCAATCGGTCGCAGCATAAGCAAGCCGCGAGCTTTCTAGTATTTTGCCAGGTGACAACAGCGCGTGCGCTCAGGCGTCCGCGCAACTAAACTCGCTTGCGCCAAAAGCGCGAAGGAGAGTCCCATGAGCCAACCGAAAGCGGATGCCCGAGCTCCGGGAATCTGGACCATAGGACTTGCCTCCAGCGCAGGCACGGTCATCGAGTGGTTCGATTTCTGTTTGTACGGCAGCCTGGCCGTATTTTTTCGACTCTTTTCTACCCTCCAAACGGAGCCCGGTCCGCGGAGCGAATTCGTTGCCTGCCGCGGCTTTTCTTCCGAAGCTTCGAACACGGCGGGCGCCTCTCAAAATAGACATTCAAGCACAGGAGGTCAGAGATGTTGGCGGTAAGGAGGAATGATGGCGAGTCATATGAAATCGAAACGATTCCGTTTGACCCTGCCATTGATTACATTGGGACACCTGTTGTTCTCATTTCATCGTTAAACGAGAACGGAAGCCCGAACCTCGCGCCAATGTCATCGGCGTGGTGGTTGGGATGGGGCTGTATGCTTCGGTTGAATAGCAGCTCCAAGGCCACTGAGAACCTATTACCAACAAGTCAGTGTATGCTCAACTTGCCATCGGAAGGCCGGGGTGGCCCGGTTGCTCGGCTCGCTCTGACTACCCGCAGCAGCCCTGTACGCGCGAACAAGCTATTAAAGCGTTTTCGATATGTGGAAGATGCATTCGGTCTTGCCGGATTGACTGAAGTTGTATCCGAACTCGTAGCGGCTCCGCGTGCTTTCGGGCCTCCCGTTCAGCTAGAGTGCGAACTAGACGCAGTTCACGAATTTGGTATAGGCAATCCCAATATTCGTGCACCTAAGAAGGCGATTCAGGTAGCAAAGCGCTTGGTCAAGGAAGCGGCTGCCGGCCGGCAGGTCATTATTTTCACGCACAGTCGTTTCTTCCAGCAGGCGGTCATGGAGGCCGCACAGGATGTGAAAGTGCGCGTCAGGGAAGAGTGGATTGCCAAGCACGGCGATGGGCGCTTTGGCAAGAGAGCCGGCTCCGCAAATTTGAACAGGTCTATAAGTGGAGTTTCTGCCTGACAGCGGGCACGCTGGTGCCTGCGAATCAGGAGCGACGATGAGCAGACGAGCACGCCGCAACCACGCACCGGCTTTCAAGGGGAAGGTGGCGCTTGCCGCCGTCAAGGGCGACCGGTCGATAGCTCAGCTTGCCGAGTAATTCGACTCCACCCCAATCAAGTGATGGCCTGGAAGTCCCAGCTTGAGGGCGGAGCTTCCGACGTGTCGGCTCGGGCAGCCCTACGACGGCCACGCCTGCGATCGATGTGAGTCGCTGCATGCCAAGATCGGGGAGCTGACGCTGGAGAACGATTCCTAAGAAACGGCACCAGCTCCCGGTTCCAAGGGGTGCAGGACAAAGCCGAATGCCTTGGCACGTCGGTGCAAATTGTTGATCACTCGCGTCCGATAGCGTGTCTCATTGGACGAGGCCCCGAGATCGACGTAGTCCATTCCGTGACGCACAGCATTATAGAACAGGACTGCTATCTTGCGGGCCGCAGCTCTGCTGCGCCTGCTGCCGTAACCGTCGGACGCACTGATACCGCGCTCGGCGCCTTCTATAGAAGACTGTCGTCCCGCATTGGCAAGGCCAAAGCAGTCACCGCGACGGCCCGCAAGATAGCAGTGCATCGATTTCGATCCGCGCTGGATCTAGGAGCTGATTCGAGAACGGCAGGATGCCGATCCGTATGTCCGTCACCTGTTGCGTCAGACCATCGAGCTCCTGCATAGCCTGAGGCCCGCACTGCTGTTCACGACGTCCAAACTTCTGATCGCCCTCGTTGGCGCCCTGGACCGGCCGCTTTCCATTTACGGAATCAAGGCCGTATGCACGGGCGGCACAGTTGCTCGAGCGAGGAGCAACGGCATCTTCGCGAGAACTTCCTCCAGGAGGTTCAGTGGATCGATACCTACGGCAATACACTGATGGGGCACGTGTTGGACCCATCTTGGCCGTGGTACGTTGCCTGCCATCGCCGGCCGCGATTTCCAGGGCGTCGGGGACTGAGAGACGCGACTGCGCTCCCGCCTGTTCGGGAGCATGTCATGGCAGAGGCGATCAGCCGCGAGGCTCAGAAATTGTTGGACCGCCCTCAGCGCGCCATAGACGAAGCAAACTATCTGCGCGAGCACGTCCGGGATCAGATCGCCGCAGCAAAGCGGCAACGGCTCCTGATAAAAGCCGAGATGCGCAGCCGGGAATTCCCCCCCCGGGCTCAATACAAACGGTAAGGCGATGGGCTTCGCCATATCGAGAGCGCAAAGACCCGGTTCGATGGGGTTCTCTCCGGGCCTTCGGCTCCGCTTCGTTGTGCGCCGGTTCGGGATCGAGAACCGTCGTAAACGAGACGCCAGCAACAAATACAAGCACAGCCTGAGTCGAATGGTCGAATTGAGGCGAAGCGCGGCAAAGCGTTGCGCCGCTTCAACCCCGTTGACCGCTCCAGAAATTGGAGCGCGAAACGTCAGCCTGTTCATCGATCGCGATGCGCCCGCGAATATCCAGCCATCTCTCAAAGTCGACACTGATGTCGTCCCGCCATCTCGCCACGAGCCGACATTTCGCAACTGTACGAAAGCCGTCGAACGTGATGTAGAATTGTATCGGAAGCAGACCTAGCCCATCAGCATGGACTTCGGCATGTGCCCGGCTAACGCCGTAAGCAGCGATGCGCAATTCCCGGCCCTCAAAGAAGAGTAGGCCTTCTGTGCAATGCTTGATCATGTGCTTGTCCTCGGTGCGTGGCCCGCGCTGGCTTTGGCACTTAAAGGAAGAACAGCATTTTCAATCGCAGGCCGAGGATATCGCTCTCTGGTCGTCCCCAATATCGAAAACACAATTCACGGTTAAAGCGGCTATCTTGAATAAAATTGTCACCACTTCGGCCTCGCGCGTTACCCGATCAGGGTTGCGAGCTCAATCGCTCGCGCCAGCATGTCTCGGTTCTGCTCGACGACCTGTCGAGGACTGCGAGCCGCATCAGTACCGACCGGAAACCGATCGCGACCTCGAACCCAGCTGCGCTGCCAGGCATCGCGACCAGATAGGCCGCGCCTGCCGCGTCGCGAAGCGCCATCTCGCGATCGAGTAACGTGGCGGTTTCATTCTCGCGCATCACCCTGGCGATAGCGGTAGCAATTGCTACGGCATCTTAGTTTAGCCTCCTTCGCTGCAGTTGACGCTTGAGATTCCACCGCGGCAAGGGCGGGGTCCATACCATTGGCCCGGGCTGCAAGATCTTTCTCTGGTTGAACAAGGGATGACGGTGCGTCATATGTTCGGCCTGTGAACGCGGCGCCTGACCGCTGGCCACGATGATATCCGCGGAAGCAATCGCCCAATCAATTTCTCGCGCTCGAAGCGCAGTGAGTCAGGCGGT
>NZ_JBVVPQ010000157.1:0-4899 GCF_055811695.1 Bradyrhizobium sp. MI1.3
ACCTTAAGGCTAGCCTTAAAGCTAGATCCTCGTCGGATACCTGCAACTCAACAAGGCGGCCCACCCCGGAGGAATACCTCAAGAAATACCTCGCCGTGTTTCTGGGAAGCCGACAACTTGACCCCGCGGCATCACACCCAACGAACCGCTTTGCACCGCCTGGGCGGACGAACCTGGCCGCTTGAGACACTGCAAGCCACATCAATTCGGGACTAAATACCTGGAGCGCTGCGCCGGATCCCGCGCCGACGGCAGGTGAGGCGATCTCAGACGGCGCACCGCGCCGCGAGTGTGGCCGTGTCGTCATCGGCGGATAGTGTCTACCTCCGCGAACGGATTGCTCTGGTGGAGGGGTTGGCAGGCGCACCAAGCCGGATACACAAAGCAATCTGTCCTCAGATGCTACACTGTACGAAATAGGAGCCTATAAACGTTGGCAGGTGTCCAACTGCATGAATCTGATTAGCCTGTCATGCTTCCTAGGTCGCGCATCGCCGTACGACTCGCCCGGTGCGGAGACTAGACGAAAGATAGCATGAATGGCGTACAGGAAACGCGTCAATAGAACTGCGCACAGAACTGGTTGCCTCGCCGATGGCGCCGCTGCGATGATTGTCCCGACGGGCTTGGCTCCGGGTGCGAGGCAGAAGTTGGTGGCAGTGCTAACAACCGTCGTCCGAACGAAGGTTCGAATTGTCATTCACGTCGGCGTTTGCCTGCCCTCGCCGAGGGAGAGCGATCCAGGAGATGCTCAAGCAAACACCGGAAGTTGGTACTCGCTCGCACTACCGAAAAAAGTTGGTCATATTGTCGCTCGATCATGTTTCCCGAGTGCAACTGTTGGACGGATGCCATGACGTTGACCGTGCAATACAATTCTCAAGAAGCCCGAGATGCGGCTTATCAGCTTCACGCCTATACTAACGCACGGTCGCATCAAGAAGCTGGTCCAATAATAATTGAACGCGGCGAAGGTCCCTATGTCTTCGACGCGGCCGGTATCCGCTATCTCGATGCCATGGCCGGTCTCTGGAGTGCGGGACTCGGCTTCAGTGAGAAACGGCTCATCGAAGCCGCCCATCGTCAGATGCAAGTCCTGCCGTTCTATCATACCTTCGCATCACGATCGAATGGGCCCGCCATCGAGCTCGCCGAGAAGCTCGTCAGGATGTCCCCGGTGCCTATGAGCAAGGTATTTTTCACAAACTCCGGCTCGGAGGCGAACGACACCGTGCTGAAACTGATCGCCTATCGCTCGAATGCCTTGGGCCAGCCTCAGCGTAAGAAAGTGATCAGCCGTTTGCGTGGCTATCACGGGGTCACGATCGCTGCGGCAAGCCTGACCGGGCTGCCCGAGAACCATCGCTCCTTCGATCTGCCGCTGCCGAACATTCTGCACGCGGGCGCCCCTCATTTCTACAAAGACAGTCTTCCTGGCGAATCAGAGGAGACGTTTGCGACGCGTCGGGCCGAGGAGCTCGAGTCGCAGATTCAGCAAGAAGGTCCTGATACCATTGCAGCCTTCTTCGCCGAACCTGTAATGGGCGCGGGTGGCGTAATCGTTCCGCCGCCGACCTACTGGGAGAAAATACAAAAGGTACTAAAACGGCATTGTATTCTTTTGGTCGCCGATGAGGTAATTTGCGGCTTTGGCAGGACGGGAAAAATGTTCGGCTGCGAAACCTATGACATCACGCCAGATGTCATGGTAGTGTCAAAGCAGCTCACGTCCAGCTATTTTCCGCTGTCTGCAATCATTATGAATGATTGCATGTTCGGTCCAATCGCGGAAGAGAGCAATAAGATTGGAGTGCTGGCCCACGGTTTCACAGGTGGTGGTCACCCGGTCGGAGCCGCCATTGCAATTGAAAACCTCAAAGTCATCGACGAGCGGGAGCTGATTGCGAACGCCAGCCGCATCGGCGGCTACATGCAGGAACGGCTGCGCGGCCTCGCCGACCATCCGGTCGTTGGCGAAGTCCGCGGCATTGGCCTTATGGCAGCGATCGAGCTGGTGGTGGAGAAGGAGGAGAACGTCCCCGCTACCACTCCGGGCGAGATCGGCGCGATCGCGTGCCGGTTGATGCACGAGCGAGGAATCATTGTGCGGAATGTTGGCGATGCGTTGGTAATGTGCCCACCTCTGATTGTTAACAAGGACCAGGTCGACGCGCTCGTCGACGGGATTGCGGACATGCTCCAGGAGCTTAAGGCGAACGTCGTCAATCTGCCCCGAGCCTGACAAGTCGTCACCTGCCCGTTTAGTCCGCCTGCGGCTCCGACGACTTGAGAACCACGAACTCAAGACACTGCGGAAGCTCGCATAAAGTTAAAGTGCCTCGGGCAAGCAACACATGTGTTTGTCGATGGGCCAGAAGGGTGGTCGCCGCTGACAATATCCGAGGATCGAGAGCATGCGGATGGGGCAGTGGTGCGCGCCTATATTACGTCGGCCACTGGCTGCTCATGAGCTGCGCTGGCCCGCTTTGGAGTTGATCTTGATAAATGTTCAGGTGTCCGCGATGATGAAGAATATGGTTGGAGCGAGTGCTTGGGATCTGCGCGGCCTGTTTCTGTCATCCTGGTTGAACGACCATCCCGCGCAACAATGTTGGGCTCCGCCGAAAACCCCTTGATCGGTAAGTAAACTCGACATGGCGAGCGCTTGATGGCGAGACCATAGAACAAATCATTTCGAGGGCATCGAAAGAGTGCATTGGGTTCCCCGCATGTTGGGGGTCGTGGGAGAGATGCACCAAATTAATTAGGTGTCTTGTTTCAAGAAGCAGTATGCCTGGCAATCGCTCGCGGGACGCGTGCGTAATCGCTTGGGCCGTCGCGTGTGAATCACGACCTTTCAGAAACGCCGGGGAGGGCGCTAAGCCGCTCGGAAATCAACGCGGAGACGCCCGAAGAGGCCAGACAGCCTCAGCGTCGGGTTTTGTGACGCAGATGAGAAGCCGCGGCCGCGCGGATGCCGTCGTTGGCCACCGTGGGGTCCTTCCATCGCACCGGAGCATCACAAACACATTGATCGCCGATCGGCGGGTGGTCTCATTGTATCCGTTCGACCCGCCACCGCTCGATATGGCATTCCTGCGCCCGCATGACGGTGGAAGCAGGGCTGCCGCTGTGGACCGCTGCTGTCCCGATGGACCCTGCCGGAACTCAACCAGGAGCGTGGCATTGGAGTGTGGGCGCGCTCGTTGACCGGGTGCCATTCCGATTGCGCAGTCTGCGAGCCCGTCGACATGAAGCCGCATGTTTCGAACTCTAAGACGTTCCGCGATACGACGTGGAATGGTTCTCTCGAACAGATGGGTATTTTTCGGAAGGGCTGCCGCGCAACGGCGCCGCCGGGGCGCTAGTTAAGTTATCGCGATGATCTGGAGCACGTCCGCTGGCGATCGGGATCGCTCCTGTCCGGACGGATGCAATGAGCACCTGATCGCGGCCAATGAAAGTTGCCCTCAAGGAACGCTGGCTGGCGCCGTCGCATAGATCGATGCAGGCGGCGAGTGCGGCTCCCCTGAGAGTGAACCGCCCCGGGTTTGCCGGAGGCTCTCACTCCTGAGAGGATGGAGAGCCAGGACAAGCAAGACCACGATCAAGTGTTCACCCGACGTCCGGGCCCGAGCGATTCGGATGGCTCTGGGTCACGCCAGCGAGCATTCTTCTCGCTGGGAAGCGGCGACATCGATGGGCCAAGATCGGCCCACTCCGCAGACCGGGTCAAGAAGGCGGAGATCGACAGCGGTAGTCGGCGGCGCAGCGGCATGCCGCATCCTACATTCTCGTATGGTCATTCGAGCGTAGTAAGCGTCCGATACCATGCGCGCGACGATCATTATGGAGCGGAGCAGCAAGACAGGAACGACCAAGCGTTTCGGGCGCGGAATGCCCGACGTGCGAGACGCTGGTACGTTCTTTAGCGCCGTCGCGGCGCCCGGACGGAAGGTAGACGGTCCTGGTCGGGAAACCTCTACGCGTAACGTGTCTTGCGAGCTGTTCAGGTGATGCTTCGACGGAAACATCGCACAGATTGACCGTGACGGTGATCACAGCATCCGCCGTGTTAATGAAGGGCATGGCGTCCCGCACGGCGCGTGACACTGCCCGAACGGACAATAAGTGGGACAGCGCTTCGGGGTGCGTAAGAATACGTAGGTCCAGTATTTGCGTCAGATCAATCTCCTTCGCGAGGCTCAAGCCTAACATTTGCGAAATTCAAGGGAGGCGTCGATGCTGGTACGGGTCCATACATCTAGCCGCCGGCCGATTGACGGTCATCTCGCAGCAATTGCTGGTGAGCGCGCCGGCTGTAGTGAGTTCAGGTACCGTAAAGGCTCGGAGATATTCGGCGAGGGAGAGGAGCCAGAGTACATCTATCAGATCATCGCTGGAGCGGTGCGGGCTTACAAATTGCTCTCTGATGGTCGGCGGCAAATCAACTCGTTTCATCTGCCTGGAGATATGTTCGGGCTTGATAATGGGGCAACTCATCGCTTCACCGCCGAGGCCATCATCGAAACCAAAGTCCTTCTAACGAGGCGGCATACCTGCCTTGACGAAGTCTCAAATCGAGCGGCGGCGGCGACGAACCTTCTCGGCCTTGTCAGTCGTAATCTTCAGCACGCTGAAAATCACGTGCTTCTTCTGGGCCGGAAGACAGCACTGGAGAAGGTGGCCGCATTCCTGCTCGAAATGGACGAACGGCTGGCCCAACCGAATGCTGACCTGCCCCTGCCGATTTCCTCCAGTTGAAGTTAGAGTCCGGCCTTCTGTGAAGTGCTCCCCAAAACTAGGCCAGCTGATGCTGGAATTTTCCGGGGTTTAGCTCATGCCGGCGGGGGCGCCGATGAGCCATTCAACAGCGATATCGGCGCCTTGTTGCCGATC
>NZ_JBVVPQ010000158.1:0-4897 GCF_055811695.1 Bradyrhizobium sp. MI1.3
GCAGGATCTCGTTGGCCTGCCGAAGCTCGCGGTTCTCTCGTTCAAGGGCTTTCGGCTTCCGGCCCGCTGCCCTCTATCGATCTCGGCCTTCTTGACCCAGTCATGCAGCGTCTGCGGTGTGGAGCCGATTTTGGCAGCAGTCGAGGTCACTGCCGCCCAGCGCGACGGGTGCTCGCCGGCGTGATCTAGAACCATCCGAACCGCTCGGTCCCGAATTTCAGGCGAAAACGTGTTCGTGGTCTTGCTCGTCATGGCTCATCCTCTCAGGAGTTGGAGCCTCCGGCAAATCCGGGGCGGTTCACAAGCATGAGGACATCTATCTAAGGCTATGCCGACTGCGAGGCTAAGGCAGGAAGCGCAAACTCCGATCGCCTTCTATAATGGTCGTCGCCTTCATAGGCCATCGCAGGCCGATGGTGGTTTGGCGCGAATGGATGCAAGCCGAGGGCTGTGGGCATGTGGACAACGCTGACGCGTTGACCGCATGCCCACAGCAACAGACAGACTCTCTAGCCGCGCGATAAAAAGTAATCAGGAGCGGTCAGCTAGCAACTAATAAGCTGATTCAGCTAGGCGAGTGCCGGACCTCTTATATACTTTGCTTAATCTGCTTTCCGGTTTCGTCGGTCATTTTGATCGACAGGTCGGCGATTCGACGACTGATATCCAGAGCAGCTTCCAGCGTCTGCCGCAGAACCTGACTTTGTACGGCAACAAAGTCCTGAGGAGTTCGACAGAGCCACAGCTTTCGGCTGTAGTCCATGTGAGTCTCTACTTCTTTCCGAACCATCTGGCAGTACTCTTGAGCTATTTCACTCCCTAATTTGGCAGCAGCCGTACTAGCGAAAAGGATCGTTCGCCCCTCGCGCGCCCACCCTTCGGTTGCTTCTGTTGCGTGCTGCAGCCGTTCTCCTGAGACACCGAACATTTGACCAAATTGCTCCGTATACCGTCCAATGGCTGAGGTCGTCGCTTGCAGGCCGGCTCGCCATGCGCGCTGCACCGTCTCGAAGTTCTGCTCAGCGATATTGGCCGTTGATCGGGCTATTTCTTCTCCGGCTTGAGCCGCACTCTGGCCAACGCGCGCACTCTGATCAGCTGCAGCCTGTTCCTTACGGTTGGTCTGTTCAGCCGCTTTCTCGCCGGAGTGGCGAGCTGCATCTTCCATTCTTTGTGTGGACTTATCCTCTTGGCGTGGGTTTGCCATGTTTGTTCTCCAGTTATTGCAGGTTGACGACTTGCTTCGTATTAGCTTGAATCGTCCCGAGTGCTTCGGGCTTAAGTTGCACCGCGTGCTTCTCACCAAACGACTCTACTCACTTAGCTGAGAACTGAGTAGAACGAACCTACTAATTCTGGCACCACGCTATATTGCGAACTTCTGGTTCAGGACACTAGCAGTCTGCTGAAGAACCCAAAGCCACGGAGGAGACTTGATGATTCACTTTGTCATCTCGAATCGGCGGAGGCGATCATGCGCGGCAGGTTTGCGGACCAGGGCGGCCTGTTTTCGTACATCGCGCCCGATAAGCGTGTGCCAGCGAACCATCCGCTGCGGAAGGTCCGGGAACTTGTCCGGAATGTTTTGAGTGATTTGAACCGCAGCCTTGGGAAGCTCTACCCCAGCGAGGGGCGTCCTTCGATCCCGCCGGAGCAATTGTTGAACGCCTTGCTGCTGCAGGTGTTCTACGGCATCCGCTCGGAACGCCAGTTGATGGAGCAACTGGACTTCAATCGTTTGTATCGCTGGTTCGTGGGACTGTCGCCGGACGATCCGGTCTGGGACCCGACCACCTTCACCAAGAACCGCGAGCGGCTGCAGAACGGCGATGTGTTCACGAAGTTCATGACCAGCCTTCTGAGCCATCTGAAGGTCCAGCCACTGCTGTCGGACGAGCACTTCTCGTTGGATGGAACGCTGATCGAAGCCTGGGTTTCACAGAAGAGCTTTCGTCCCAAGGACGGTAGCGGTGATGATGATGACGGCGCCAACTTCCACGGCCGGAAGCGTAAGAACGACACCCATGCCAGCACCAGCGACCCGGACAGCAGGCTTTATCGCAAGGCGGCCGGACAGGAGGCCAAGCTTTGCTATATGGGCCACGCCACCATGGAGAACCGCCATGGGCTGGCGGTAGCCGGCAGGGTCACGCATGCCAATGGCACCGCCGAACGCCGGGCTTCGGAGACCACGCTGAAGGCCAGACGCAAAGCCGCGGGCCGTCGCATCACTGCCGGCGAGGACAAGGCGTCCGATACCGCCGATCATGTCGCCAACCTTGGCGCCATCGGCGTGACGCCGCATGTGACACAGAGCCAGGCCGTCACCAAAACCGGCAAAACCCGCAACAGCGCCATCGACGAACGAACAAACGAACCACACGGCGTCCCGGATATGACATGTCGCAGTCGCGCCGGGCGATGGTCGAGTGCATCTCGGATGGGGCAAGCAGCACGGCACCATGCGCAAGACCAAACATCGCGGCATCGCTCGCGCCGCCGACTTCCTGCTCAATCTGATCGCCTACAACCTGATCCGAATCCCCAGACTGCTTGCCGCTTAGCCGCCCCGCATCAGGGTACACCAAACACCAGGCTAGAAATTACCTCCAACTCCGCCGCGCCGCCCCAACAACGACCGGTCAGAATAAGAAAAACTCTCAGTTTCAAGGTTTTTCAGCAGACTGCTCTCTTGTTTGCTGTCAAGGGACTCGATCAAGCGGAGCCGCTTCCGGCTGAGCGCCCGGACGCTGGACTTCGAAGGTGCCCACGGTAGAGGCAGGCCAAAGACGACGGTTGATCAAGCTCTCATGCGCGGGTTGGCTACCGCATGACCGTGGTTTCGTCTTGGGGCTGCCTCGGTCTAGGGGGCGAGCGTCGGCAATGCCGGCTCATAACAGGCCACGAGGATTTCCCACCGCGTCCCGCCTCCTGCCCTGGGCACCGATATGGTCGAGCAGCGCCCTTCAGGCGACCGGCCCGAGTTGTACTTGATGAGTGATCGCCCACAGGAAGCCGAACCATCTCGCGTGCAATGGCGGTGGTGACGATCACCTTACCTTGGGTTTGCCGACCGCCGACAAGCGGCGATAGCGGGCGCACAGCCTGACCTGGGCCTTCCAGGCGATATCGCGGATAGCTTGAGGCAGGCGCTCGTTACGGTCATGGAGCTTGCGACTGACGCGAGCTTACATGCGATAGGTCCATGCCCCCTCAATCAGAGCCCGCCTGGCCAGAGCGTTGCCAGCCTTGGTGATGCCTATAGCGCGACAATCTGGATGGGAAGCGCGCGACAATCAGGATGGCGAGTCTGTGTCGCGGCGAAGTGATGATTGCCGCGATGATTGTCGCGCGCAAGAGTTTTGTTCGCTCTGATTGTCGCGGAGCGTCAATCAGCGAGTGTTTGTGGTGTCGCGTGCGAGGGGGGGGCGCCCTGGACCACGCTTCCGTTCGAGCGCGGTGCGCCTGCGATAGCTTTCGACGTTCATCTCGACGATGGTGGCGTGGTGAACGAGACGATCGATGGCGGCGAGCGTCATAGCAGGGTCACCGAACACGTCAGAGTACCCCTATTGTCGAGCGGGTCGTGTCTCACGTCACGATCACTGACCCGCATCATTTTCTTTTTGGGCACCGGCTTGAGGTGCTGAAGCAGCGGTCGGGGCGCGGTCCCGCCTACGTCGTTGTCGCGCTGCCGGACGGCCGGCCGCGGGCGGTTCGGATCGCGTCGACGGATCTTGTAGAGACGATAACTTCTGGCCCGAACGCCGCCGATCTGCCACGCATCAGCGCACGTACGCTGATCCCATTGATGCAACATTTGAGCGCGAGTCTGAGCTTTCTCGACGAGAAGGTGATTCGCGATGACCCACCGACCGCTTCCAGGTCGCGTTGCGTATCGACCCCTGCCGACGTTGGCAAAGCCACCTGGCCGTCCGGCCGACATTCCGCGCCTGTGGCCGAATCTATCGACCGCGACGCAAACCCAGATCGCTCAAATCTTCGCCGCGCTGCTGCGGCGGATGCAAGCGGTTCCCGGCACGCCCGGAAGAGGACTGGGTCGTGCTGATCAGCTTGAACGTCGCTGACGAGCGGCTCACGACTGCGCACCGAGCGAAGTTGGCCTATGTCTACGTGCGGCAGTCATCCGTGAACCAGGTGCGTCAGCACCACGAGAGCACGGAGCTGCAGTACCGCCTCGTCGATCGCGCCATCGGTCTGGGCTGGCCGCCGGAGCGCGTCCAGGTCATTGATGAGGATCTGGGCAAATCCGGTGCTGGCGGTGTGGATCGTCATGGTTTCCAGAAGCTCATTGCCGAGATCGGCCTTGGCAACGCCGGTCTCGTGGTGAGCCTCGACGCTTCTCGCTTGGCCCGCAACAACCGGGACTGGCATCAGCTTCTCGAGCTGTGCTCGGTGTTCGGCGTGCTCATTGCGGATGGCGAGCGGCTTTACGATCCGCGCGCCTACCACGACCGCCTGCTGTTGGGCTTGTCCGGCATCATGAGCGAGGCGGAGTTGCATCAGCTTCGAATGCGCCTTCACCAAGGGGAACGCCAGAAGGCGGCGCGCGGCGAACTGCGGCTGCCCCTGCCAGCCGGGCTCGCCTATGATCGAGCGGGCACAATTATTCTCAATCCCGATGAGGAGGTGCAGGCCCGCCTTCACTGAACCGCCCCGGGTTTGCCGGAGGCTCCAACTCCTGAGAGGATGGAGCCATGACGAGCAAGACAACGAACAAGTTCTCAGCAGAGGTCCGGACCCGAGCGGTTCGGATGGTTCTGGATCACGCCAGCGAGCACCCTTCGCGCTGGGCGGCAGTGACATCGATTGCCGCGAAGATCGGCTGCACGCCGCAGACGCTGCATGACTGGGTCAAGAAGGCCGAGATCGATAG
>NZ_JBVVPQ010000159.1:0-4698 GCF_055811695.1 Bradyrhizobium sp. MI1.3
TGTCTTTGTGGACTGTTTTGGGATTGCAGGGTTTTGATGCTTCGGGCATCGGAACCTTGCGATTTCGTTTTTAGATTGAACGAAGCCGCTGCCGCGGCGTGAGGGGCAAGGTAGCGTAGATCGCCTCCTGGCTGAGAGGATGTGGGCGTTGGAGCCCATCCCCCTCAGACAGGAGTATCGAGATGGCCGATTTGAGCCCTCTTCGCCGCCGCATGATCGAAGACATGACCGTCCGCAATCTGTCGCCGGCGACGCAACGATCCTACATCAGCGCGGTTTCGAAGTTCAGCCGCTATTTTGGCCGATCGCCTGACCGGTTAGAGCTGGAAGACGTCCGCGCCTTCCAGGTGCATCTGGTCTCGACCGGCATCTCATGGCCGGCGCTGAACCAGATTGTCTGTGCGCTACGGTTTTTCTACGGCGTCACGCTCGGCGAGGCGCTCATCCCGGAGCGCATTCCCTATGCGCGAGAACCCCGCAAGCTGCCGGTCGTTCTCAGCGCCGACGAAGTGGTTCAGTTCCTCGAGGCCGTGTCCAGCCTGAAGAGCCGTGCCGCGCTCACCACGGCCTATGCGGCCGGACTCAGGGCCTCCGAAGTCGCGGGACTGCGGATCGAAGACATCGATAGCGCCCGCGGCGTCATCCAGGTGCGCCACGGCAAGGGCGAAGGATCGCAACGTGATGCTGTCGCCCCAGCTGCTGGGCATCCTGCGCACCTACTGGCGGCTCGCCCGGCCGCGGCTTTATCTGTTCCCTGGTCGTGACGAAGATCATCCGATCGATCAGACCGTGTTGCACGCCGCCTGCCGCTCGGCGGTGAAGGCCGCGGGCCTGACCAAGCGCGTCACGCTGCACACGCTGCGCCACAGCTTCGCGACGCATCTTCTCGAGAACGGAACCGACATTCGGATCATCCAGGTCTTGCTCGGGCACAATAATTTGTCGTCGACGGCGCGCTATACGCAGGTCGCCACTCATACCATCCGGGCGACGCAGAGCCCGCTCGACCGCCTGTCGCTGGAGGTGACGCCATCTGGATGACAGCGCGGGATGCGGGTGATGATCCGCCCCGACAGCCGCTGCAACAGGCCCGCCATCGAGATTGCCGATATTCTGCGCCGGCATGGCGACACCTATCGCCGTGACCATGCCGGTCATCTCGGTCGGGTCGAGCGGCGCGTGATGAGCGCGATCGTGGCGTGCCGGACCGAGGCGCTCGGCGGCCACATGGAGGCTTGCGACGACTGCGGCACGACACGCGTCGCCTACAATTCTTGCCTTATGGGCAGATCCGGTAATGGGGAGCTGGCGGCGAGCTGACCGCGTTTTGAGCAAGTCGCCGCCATTGCGCTCTCCATTACGAAGTGCGCTTGAGCAGCGCGAGCAGTTTGTCGGACGGCTGGAATGTGCCGCGCCGCAGATGTGGCGGCACGATCGCTTCCATGGTGTCGAGCTTTTCTGTCGGATCGCCGCGCGTGTAGACCTCGGTGGTCGTCAGCGTGGCGTGGCCCAGCCACAGCGAGACCTTCCGTATGTCTCCCGTCGCCTGCAGGACGATCATCGCGCAAGTGTGCCGGAGCACGTGGGGCGAGACGCGCTTCTTCTTCAGGCCGGGCTTGTGTCGAGCGGCAGTTGCGACGTGCTGCTTGAGCAGATACGCGAAGCCCCATCGGGTCAGCGGCTCGCCTCTGGCGTTGACGAACACCTCGGGTGCGGCGACCCGCCCGCGAACGGCGAGCCAGGCACGCCGAGCCGCGGCCGTGGTCTTCCACAAGGGCAGCGTCCGCTCCCGCTGTCCCTTGCCGAGAACGCGGACGCTCATCGACGGCAGGTCGATATCATCGATCTTCAAGCCTGTCAGCTCGGACACACGCAGCCCTGCGCTGACGGCCAGATGCAACATCGCCCGATCGCGGATGCCGTCACGCGTGGCGGGATCGGGCGCGTCGAGCACGGCTTGCAACTCATCCTTCAGCAGATAGGGAACGAGCCGTTGATCCGTCCTCTTGAACGGGATCGCCAGTACGCGGCGGATCTGCTCGAGCGCCGCCGGCTGTCGGTATTCGAGGAAGCGGAAGAACGACTTGATGGCCGCAAGCCGCACGTTGCGCGTGACGGCCGCGTTTCCGCGTACATCTTCGAGATGCTCGAGGAAGGCGCTAACGAGGCCGGCGTCGAGTTGCTCCAATGTCAGTACCGACGGCCGGACCTTCAGTCTTTCGGCGGCGAACATGAAGAGCAGCTGGAAGCTCGCGGCGTAAGAGTCCTGCGTGTGCCGGCTGGCGCCCCGCTGGCTGGCGAGCGTCTCGCGGAGGAACGCTTCGATAAGGGGACCGATCGGCGTCATGATCGCCTCCCGTCCAAGAGGTAGTCTTCACCGGCCGCGGCGACGTCGCGCATGAGATCGGCGGTCGCCTCCAGGTACCAGTAGGTCGCGTAGATGTTGACGTGGCCCATGTAGGTCGAAGGCGCCGCCATATGTGCGCCACTTCGGCTTCGTCCGGCCGGACTGCCCTGCAGCGCCCGCACCGCGAACGTGTGTCGCAGATCGTGCAGGCGCGGGCGGCGCCTCGCCGCCGGTGCGATCCCTGCCTTGCGGACCAACCTGTCGAAGGTCTCCTTGACGGCAATATAGCGCAGCGCACCGCCGTGCTTGCCGATGAACACCGGATCATCGTTCGAGCGAGGCCGGCGGCGCGCCAAATAGCGCCGCAGGCCCGCGGCGGCCGTGTCGTGAAGCGGTACCAGGCGGGTCTTGCGGAACTTGGTCTCCCGGATCAGCAAGCCGTCGCGCGTCACGTCGGCGACCGTCAGCTTCAGTGCCTCGGAGATCCTCAACCCGGTAGCCGAGAGCAGGGCGATCAAGGTCGCATAGGTCATTGAGCGCAAGCCGCCCTTGGGCCCAAGCCGCAGTGCGGCCTCGATAAGGCAATTGAACTCTGCATCCGAGTAGATATGCGGCGGGCGCCTCCTCTTGTGGGCACCGAAGTGATTGGCCGGCGGGAGCTCGTGCCGGTCGTCCTCGATCCGCACGTGGTGTACGAAGCGGCAGACGGCCTTCAGCCGGGCATCGCGCTGCGCGACGGACGGCCCGAGCGCTGCCCAGTCGATGGCAGTTTGCGCGTGCACATGCGTTTGCCCGCGCTCGGCCGCGAAAGCGGCGAAGCTCTTCAGCAGGTACTCCGCATTTGACATCGCGAAGCCAGTGGCTCGGCGGAGGTCGAGATAGGCTTCGATGGCCTTCAGCATCAGAGCACCTCCGGCCAGGGCTGCGCGATCTGCTTCAGGAGCGCGACATCGGCCTTGGCGTAATAGGCGGTCGTGTCGATACCTCGGTGCCGCAGGACCAAGCCGATCTTCTCGAGTGCCACGCCATGACGCAGCATCTCGGTCGCCGCCGTATGCCGCAGCGCGTGCGCGCCCTTGAACGGCGTAATGATGCCGGCCCGCTGCATAGCACGCCTTACCAGCGACGAGATGCCGTCGCCCCGCCGGAAGGATCCGTATGGCGCGATTGTGCGCAGGAACACATGAGCGTTCGCATGGTGCTTGGGCCGGCAGTCGACATAGGCTGCAATCGCATCGCCAACGTCTTGCGGCAGCGGCAGGCGAACCTCGGTGCGGGACTTGCCCGCGACCCGCAACGAGCCGGTCTCCCATTCGATGTCGTCGAGACGCAGTTGCGCAACGTCACCGGCCCGCAGCCCCAGACGCACCACGAGCAGGATGATCGCGCGATCGCGGCGCCGCGCTGGAGCTTCGCCGTTACAGGCCGCGATCAAACAGTTCACCTGTTCTGTCGCCAGATACCGTGGCATGTCGGCAAGCCGCCAATGGGCGCAGGCGGGAACCGCACTGTCGAGACCGGCCCGGCAGCGACCTTCGACCGCCAAGTAGCGCAGGAAAGCACGTAGGCTTGTCGTCATCTTCTCGATGGTTCCGCGCCCGCTCGTGCTCGCGAGATCCATGAAGGTGGTGCGAACGGCGGCCGCATCCCAGGTCGCCGGATCGTCCCCGAGTGCCATCAGCAAGCGGGCGACGTCACGTGCGTAGAGCCTGATGGTGGCGTCGGAAGCTCCGCGGTGCCTCCGCAGCCATGCTTTGAAGCTGGTGATCAACGACGGCTCGACGGGCGTCGCCGTCACTGCGGCGGGGCGACACACGCCGATTTCGACGAGGTACCGGCGAAAGAGCCGGGCGCCGTAGATGGTATGGTGATTGTGACGGCCGCCCTTAGCGCGTGGGCAACGACAGGTGCCCAGATGTTCACTGAAAGCCTGCAGATCGATGTCGCGCGGCAATCCTTCGCGCCCCGCCAGGACATGGCCGAGGTGCGCCGCCGCCCGCACGTATCGAACCGCCGTGTCGTCGGTATAGCCCTCGCCCTTAAGCGCCGCGGCGAAGCCATCGAGGTGCAGCCCACTCGGCCCGCTGCGCAGATGGCCCAGCATCTTCGATGCCGGGAAGTAGTTGTCCAACATGATCGTCCCCGCTTGTGACCGGCCAACAGTGGCCGAACCGACCAGGGTGCAAAGGCGTCATGTTATGGAGAGTGGAAGCGATGCAATTCACAGGAAAATCTGAGCGCCGTCACGGCAGCTCCCCATTACCGGATCTGCCCATAAGACAGGAATTATAGGCGAGGCGTGTCGTGCCGCAGTCGTCGCAAGCCTCCATGTGGCCGCCGAGCGCCTCGGT
>NZ_JBVVPQ010000160.1:0-4547 GCF_055811695.1 Bradyrhizobium sp. MI1.3
CCGACGGCTCCTGGAGCCCATCGGCAACATCCCGCCAGCCGAAGCCGAGCAACGCTACTACGCCATGCTGGAACAACCGGCCATGGCGGCATAACTTAAACCAAATAGCCTCCGGCAAACCCGGGGCGGTTCACTTGGGCGTAAGCCAGCCTTCCCCTGAAGAACACCCTCCTGGAGGCCGACGCCCGGGCGCTTGAGGCGGCCTATCGGGTGAGGTTCGAGGAGATGGCCCGGCTTGAGACCGAAGCTGATCTACCACCATCCGAGGCCGAGCGCGCCACCGGACAGGAACCGGCGGAAGAACTTTCGCTCTCCCAAGCCGCTATCCCAGGCTCAAGCTCCGATGGGCCGGCAGACCAGCGAGGGGGCGGCCTCGCCTTCCCCAAAGAGCCCCCGCGCAAGCGGAGCAAGGCCCACCTTGCTTTTATGCGGGCACAGCCCTGCCTGATCTGCAAGCAGGCTCCATCCGATGCCCACCACCTCAAGTTCGCCCAGCCGCGAACACTCGGGCGCAAAGTCAGCGACGAATTCACCGTCCCATTATGCCGCTCTCACCACCAAGCCCTCCATCGACACGGCAACGAAAAGGCATGGTGGGTCGATATGCAGATATCGCCCTTGCCTGTCGCGAGCGAGTTAATGGGGAGCGAGCCCCGTTCACGATCCCGCAAATTCGAACGTCGCCACTTTCGATGCTTCATCGCAGGTCCGACCGCAGGTCACACGCCAATGAATGGCCCCTTCAGCAACGCCACGCCTGCAACCACATCCGCTATTCCGGTCGAATTTCAGGCCTTGTGTCCTGCTCCCCAACTTCTGCCCGGAGAAACCATCGACCATTATCGCGCGCTCCAGGCCGTCATCTTCCGCGACATAGCCCCCCAATCGGCCATCGAGTGGCTGCTTGCCATTGATGGCCGAGCTGTCCTGGGAGATGCAGCGATATCGCATTCTGCGGCACAAGCCGTTGGGATCATATCGCCAAAAAGCAATAGAGATGACGCTTCGTCGGATAGATGATAGATGTGCCCCGCATCGTGCCCGACTTCAAAAATGACGCCGAACGCTACATCGTTCAGAACGCGCTCGATTGGCGGCTCGATCGCATTGCGGCAGACGAGATCGAAGCACGTCTCGCATCATATGGCTTTGATCAGCACACCATCAGCATCGAAGCCTATGTGCAAGCGCGAGAGATCTTCACGCTTTTCGAGACGCTAGTGAACGCGGCACAGATAAGACGGCTGTTATTGCTCAAGGAAATCAATAGCCGCCGCCGAATGCAGGAGCTGCCTAACTCTATTCCAGGCCAACCGAGGATCCGGTCAAGAGCAGGCTACACTTCGCTGCTTCAGAGCCAATCCGGCGAGGCGTCCGGATCATGAAGACGGACAACATCGAACCTGCCATCAATTCCTGCTTCTGCGAAATTCACCCCAACGCAAAGAGGCAGAAAACATTTCCAGGGCAGCCCGGGCGTGTGCAGAGGCAGGCAGCATCGAGAGGCTATTCAGGTCTCTATGGACATCGAGCAGCTTGTTTATGAGGTCGAACGACACCATGACCCGCATGTCTGCGGGCTCGGATGGCCACGATTAGCGAGGGAGGATAACCTACAAAGTGTGTGCTGCTTGCGAAAGAAGAATAGCCAGTCTCTGCTCGATGCCGTCTCGTTAGACTGAAAAGCCCGCTCAGTGGATCAATTCGGAAATGTAAAGCTCCTGTATTGCTCGCGCGGACTGCAGGTACGAGCACCTGACCCGATTTCAACGGGACTTTAGCGCAGGAAGAGCCGGTGAGGACTATTTGGACAAATAGGCGTCGTAAGCACGCCGGATTCCATCCTCGAGCGTCGTCATCGCGCGCCAGCCGAGCTTTTCGAGCCGGCTGACGTCGAGCAGCTTGCGCGGCGTGCCATCGGGCCGCGAGCTGTCGAAACCGATCTCGCCGCTGTAACCGACGATTTCGGCGACCAAGCGCGCGAACTCGGCGATGGTGATGTCCTCGCCGGTGCCGATGTTGACCAGCTCGGCACTCGAATAGCTCTTCATCAGGTGTACGCAGGCATCCGCCATGTCGTCGACATAAAGGAACTCGCGCCGCGGCGTGCCGGTGCCCCACACAATGACACTCTTCGCGCCCGACACCTTGGCCTCGTGGAAACGGCGGATCAGCGCCGCGACCACGTGGCTCATTTCGGGGTGATAATTGTCGCCGGGGCCGTAAAGATTGGTCGGCATCACGCTGATGAAGTCGCACCCGTACTGGCTGCGATAGGCCTCAGCCATCTTGATCCCGGCGATTTTTGCAATTGCATAAGGCTCGTTGGTCGGCTCCAGCGGGCCGGTGAGCACGGAGTCCTCGCGCAAGGGCTGGGCCGCCAATTTCGGGTAGATGCAGGACGAGCCCAAAAACATCAGCTTCTCGGCGCCGTTCTGATGCGCGGCCTGGATCACGTTGGCCGCGATCGCGATGTTGTCGTAGATGAATTCGGCGCGCAGCGTGTTGTTGGCGGCGATGCCGCCCACCTTTGCCGCGGCGAGGAAGATCACCTGCGGCCGCGTCCTCGCGAACCAGTCGAACACTGCGGCCTGGTTGCACAGATCGACCTCACGCCGGTCTACGGTGACGAGTTTGACGTCCTCCCTTTCGAGCCGGCGCGCAAGCGCGCTGCCGACCATGCCGCGATGGCCGGCGACGTAGACGCTCTTGCCTGTCAGTTCAAACAGTGCGTTTGCCACTCGCCGCATCCCGCTTTGCGTCCGCAAGATCGCTCGCCATCATCTCCGCGACAAGCTCTGTGAAGCTTCGCTTCGGCGTCCAACCGAGCACCTCGCGCGCCTTGCTGGCATCGCCGACGAGTAGATCGACCTCGGTAGGACGGAAATAGCTCGGATCGATCTTCACGACCGTCTTGCCGGTCTTGGTGTCAACGCCGGTCTCGTCGACGCCCTCGCCGAGCCATGCGATGCGGCGGCCGACTTGCGCGAACGAAAGCTCGACCATCTCACGCACCGAGTGCATCTCGCCGGTGGCGAGCACGAAATCGTCGGGCTTATCGGCCCGGAGTATCTTATGCATGCCCTCGACATAGTCCTTGGCATGGCCCCAGTCGCGCTTGGCCGAGAGATTGCCGAGATAGAGCGTCTGCTCGAGCCCAACCTCGATGCGGGCAACACCGCGCGTGATCTTGCGGGTGACGAAGGTCTCGCCGCGGATCGGGCTCTCATGATTGAACAGGATGCCGTTGCTCGCGAACATGCCATAAGCTTCGCGGTAATTCACCGTGATCCAGTAGCCATAGAGCTTTGCCACGCCGTAGGGCGAGCGCGGATAGAACGGCGTTGTCTCCTTCTGCGGGATCTCCTGGACCAGGCCGTAGAGCTCGGAGGTTGAGGCCTGGTAGAACCGCGTCTCCTTTTCCATACCGAGTATGCGGATCGCTTCCAGCAGGCGCAGCACGCCGACGCCATCGGCATTTGCGGTGTATTCCGGGCTCTCGAAGCTGACGGCGACGTGGCTCTGGGCGGCGAGATTGTAGATCTCGGTCGGCCGGATCTGCTGCACCAGGCGAATCAGATTGGTGGAGTCCGTCATGTCGCCGTAATGCATCAGGAACGGCACGTCGCCGACATGAGGGTCCTGGTAGAGATGATCGACCCGAGCGGTGTTGAACGAGGACGAGCGCCGCTTAATGCCGTGCACGACATAGCCGAGCGACAGCAGGTACTCGGCGAGATAGGCGCCGTCCTGGCCGGTCACGCCCGATATTAAAGCCACTCGCTTCGTCATACTTCCCTTGTCCTTCGATTGAGGCGAGCACTTAGCAAGCAATCATAAAGTGTTGTCGCGTACCATTTGAACATTAAGGCGGACTCGTCAAGTCCAGGCCGCGGTCGGCCAGAAACCTAAGGAACCGAAGAGAACAAGAGGAAAGCCTGACCTGGACACTTCTCTTGCGTACTGGGTGTCCTAGTCTGCTCTATAGAACCAACCGGGGTTGATCGATTGGATCTATGAGAAGAGCGGCAATATTTTCCAGATTCATAAGACCAGTGTTAGTCAGCAGCATCTATCAATCGGCCTGGGTTGTCTTGGAAGGCGAGTATTCTTACCCGTTGCGTCATCCGGCACTTTGCCACCGTAGATGGAGCTTGCAAATTCAGATAGACGTTGCTCTCCTGAGTGCATAGGACGCATACAGCAGCCCGAAAACCGATATGACGCCTATCGTGATGAGCAATCTAATGACGCATCTTTCGCATCTCACCTTGCGCAAGTTCCTGATCGCGCTTCACGACCTGCTGGCGACCACGGCGGCGCTGTTCGCCGCCTTCTATCTGCGCTTCGAGGGCGACGACGGCTTCTACGACCGCTTGCCGCTGCTGTTGCAGATCCTGCCCTACTTCCTCGCCTTCAGCGTGGTTGTGTTCTTCGTCTTCAACCTGACCACGACCAAATGGCGCTTCTTCTCGCTGCCTGACGCGCTGAACATCATCCGCGTCGCGACCGTGCTGACGGTTGCGCTCCTGGCGCTCGACTATATC
>NZ_JBVVPQ010000161.1:0-4528 GCF_055811695.1 Bradyrhizobium sp. MI1.3
GTCGCTGCCGTTTCGTCATCTGACACCTCTTGCTGTCTAAGCTATAGGTGTCCACCGATTTAGGGGAGGCTCAGAATTTTTCCGCAGAGGCAGTCTGGATTGCTTCGCTTCGCTCGCAATGACGGGGAGGCAACAGCTACGCCGCCGCCACCGTCAGATTCGCGCCATCCACTTGCACCACCTTCACACGCGTGCCCGCCGGCGTATCGGGGCCTGCGACGCGCCAGACCGTGTCGCCGATACGCATGGTGCCGTTGCCGTCAACGATCGGCTTCTCCAGCGTGAACTCGCGGCCGAGCAACGCGTCCGCGCGCTTGTTGAGGAAGGGACTGGCGGCAATTGCATCCGGCTTCGGCCGGGCGAGGCGGCGCCACACCGGCACGGCCGCTGCGGCGAAGATCGCGAACATCACGAGCTGGATCTGCCAGGATATCGCCACTCCGAACGAGATCAGGCCGACCAGCAACGCGGCGAGCCCGAGCCAGAACAGGAAGACTCCGGGCGCCAGCACCTCCAGCGCCATCAGGATGAAGCCGAAGATCAGCCAGTTCCAGGTGCCGAGCGATACGAACATGTCGGTCATGACACGACCTCTTTGAAATGACGCATGCCCTTGTCGGAAAACCGGTGTCCACTTTTCCGGGGCATGCGCTTTACCCCTGACGCGGCGGCACCGCGGGTGGCGTGCTGCCGGTCGTCGGCACCGAGCCGCGGCGGGCGGCAGCGGCCGCGGACGCCGCGCTTTCACCGAACGTTGCCTTTGCAATCTCGCCGATGCCGGCGAGCGAGCCCAGCATGCTCATGGCTTCGACCGGAAGCATGATGACCTTCTGGTTCGGCGATTCAGCCAGTTGCCCGAACGCCTTGATATACTTGTCGGCGATAAAATAGTTCAGCGCCGCGACGTCGCCCTTGGCGATGGCTTCACTGACCATCTGCGTCGCCTTGGCCTCAGCTTCCGCCGACCGCTCGCGTGCTTCGGCGTCGCGGAAGGCGGCCTCGCGGCGACCTTCTGCCTGGAGAATTTGGCCCTGCTTGGCACCCTCGGCGCGCAGGATCTCGGACTGGCGTGCACCTTCAGCCTGAAGGATGTCGGCGCGTTTGACGCGCTCGGCCTTCATCTGTCGGCCCATGGCTTCGACGAGGTCCGCCGGCGGCACGATGTCCTTGATCTCGATACGATTGACCTTGAGGCCCCAGGGCGAGACGGCGGCATCGACCACACGCAGCAGGCGCTCGTTGATTTCGTCGCGATGCGACAACACCTGGTCGAGATCCATCGACCCCATCACCGAACGGATGTTAGTCATGGTCAGCACGGTGACGGCTTGGGTCAGGTTTGAGACCTCGTAGCTCGCCTTGGCGGCGTCGAACACCTGAAAGAAGGCGACGCCGTCGACCGTCACGGTGGCGTTGTCCTTGGTGATCACCTCTTGCTCGGGAATGTCGATCACCTGCTCCATCATGTTGATCTTGCGTCCGACGCGATCGAAATAGGGCACGATCAGATTGAGCCCGGGGCTCAGCGTCTGGGTGTATTTGCCGAACCGCTCGATGGTCCAGTCATAGCCCTGCGGCACCGTCTTTACGCCGGCCACCAGCGTGACGATGACGAGCAAAACCAGGACAATCGCGAAAATGTCGAAACCGCTCATATTTCCTCCAAGGCGGAAAAGATTGTCGGAAAAGGCCCTTTTCCGCGCTGTCATTGGTCGGGATCACGCCCCCAAGGGTTCAGTAAAGCGTATCCAGTGTTCAGCGGTCGTAGATGATTTCGGCATCGGCAGGATTCTACACAAGACGCCGGGAGAGGGAATGGTCGCGATTATGTATTTGCGAGGCGCTCTTGAAAGCGTGCAGGCACGGACCTAGCGACGACGTTAACGAATCCGGCCATGCCGGCGGTCGCAGCCAAATCCTACTCGATGACTTCGTTCGCGGTTGCGAGCAGGCTTGGCGAAAGCGTGACGCCGATCGCCCTGGCCGTCTTCAAGTTGATCGCCAGCTCGAACGTGGTTGGATTTTGGACCGGCAGGTCGGCCGCCCGCGCCCCCTTCAGGATGCGATCGATATAGGAGGCGGCGCGGCGGAGCTGCTCGGCGCTGTCGGTGCTGTAGGACATCAAGCCACCCTCGTCGACGAAGGTACGGCTCCAGAACACCGCCGGCACGCGCGCTTCATTGATGGCCGCCAGCAGAAGCGCACGGTTGGACAGGGTGAAGAAGTCCGGCAGCACCAGCAGGCCGCCGTCGTTCCGCGAAGCCAGGGCGACGATCGAGACCGTGTCATGGATCGGCGCCGGCTCCACCGTCACATCGAGCGCGCGGCCAGCGTCCTCGATCGTACCCAGCATCAGCGGCGCGAACGGCGCGGTGGCGGGATTGTAGACCACGAAGACACGGGACGGTCTTGGCACGACCTGCGTCAGCATCTCGAGCCATTTTCCGGCCAGCGGGCCGTCGTAATCGGTGAAGCCGGTGACATTGCCGCCGGGATGGGCGAGATTCTGGACAAAGCCCTGGCTGACCGGATCGGTGACGACGGCGAAAACGATCGGGATCGTCGTCGTGCGCCGGCGCAGCTCCTCGAGCGAGGGCGTACCGACCGCAAGCAGGATGTCGGGCTTGAGCGCCACGAGTTCGTCAGCGAATTGCGCGATCCGTGCGCGGTCGCCGCCGCCGTTGCGCCAATCGGTCTTGAGGTTGTCGCGCTCCTTCCAGCCATGGCCGGCAAGCGCCTGGACCAGGACCGCGCTACGCGTCTGCCCGATCGCATCGTCGGCCGCCGTGACCGAGAGCACGCCGAGCCGGCGCGTCGGCTGCTGCGCCAGCACTGAGGCCGGCAGCGCAGCGGCCACCCCAAGAAGCGCCAGAACCTCGCGGCGGTTCATGGGGCGCTCCTCGGATCCAGGCTCACTCTATCCAGCCCTGGAGTTCGCGCAGCACCAGCGTTCGGATCACATCCATGCCGGGGTTGCTGTCGTTGAGGCAGGGGATCGCGGAAAACTGCTCGCCACCATTGTGCTCGAAGATCTCGGCATTCTCCTGCGCGATCTCCTCCAGCGTCTCGAGGCAGTCGGCGGAAAAACCCGGCGTGATCACCGCGATGCGGCGCACGCCCTCTTTCGCCAGACGCTCCATGGTCTTGTCGGTGTAGGGCTGCAGCCACTCGTCGAATCCGAAGCGCGACTGGAAGGTCAGCAGCAACTTTGTCTCGTCCATCCCCAGCCGGCGGCGCAGCGCCTCCGTCGTGGCCACGCATTGGTCCTGATAGGGATCGCCCTTGTCGACATAGGCCTTCGGCATGCCGTGGAAGGAGGCGACGATCAGCTCCGGCTTGAACGGCAGGCTCGCCAGATGCGTCTCGACCGAGGTGGCGAGCGCCTCGATATAGGCTTCGTCCTCGTAATAAGGCGGCGTCACCCGCAGCGTCGGCTGCGCGCGCAGCCGCGCAAGCACGCGAAACACCTCGTCGCAGACGGTGGCCGACGTCGCAGCCGAATATTGCGGATAGAGGGGTACGGCAAGAATGCGATCGCAGCCCTTCGCAATCAGCGCATCGACGCCCGACTTGATCGAGGGGTTACCGTAGCGCATCGCCCATTCCACCGTCACCTGCTCGCGGTCCGACAGCATGGCTCCGAGCTTGTCGCTCTGCGAGCGCGTGATGGTCTTGAGCGGCGACTCGTTCTTCTCGGTGTTCCAGATCTTGAGATAGTCGCGCGCCTTGGCGCGGGGGCGGGTGCGCAGGATGATGCCGTTCAGCACCAGCTTCCAGATCAAGCCCTGATCCTCGATGACACGGGCGTCCGAGAGGAACTCCTTCAGATAGACCCGCACGCCGCGCGCGTCGGCGGTATCGGGCGTGCCGAGATTGACCAGGAGCACGCCGACGCGCGAGGGGGCGGGCTGCGTGGCCGGCATCGCGGTCTTGAGAGGGGCTAGGGTTGTCATGCCTCGTTGGGTCGCGCGTTGCCCCGAGCTTGTCAAGATCAGGCCGGTTTCGCTAGGGTCGCACCGAGGCGGGGGAGGAAAGATGACACTCGCGGAATGGTGCGTCTTCGGAGCATTGCTGCTCTATTTGGTGACGATCGTCTCGGTCAAATGGATCAGGTTTCGCGGGTTCGACAATTCACGCCCGCGCGATCCCGCCTTCTACGAAGACGCCATCGCGCAGCGCGCGCTCGGCGCGCACCAGAACGGCATCGAGACCTTTCCGTTCTTCGCCTTCGCCGTGCTGCTCGCCGAATACAGGGATTCGCCGCAGCGCCTGATCGACGAGCTCGCGGTACTGTTCCTGATCGTACGGATCGCCTACGTGCTGACCTATCTCGGCAACCGCCCGACGCTGCGCTCGATCCTCTGGAGCATCGGCTTTGCGATCAATCTCGGGATATTCTTCATGCCGGCGTTGAAGCAGTTTCTGCCGGTGTGACTCTTTTTCTTCCTTCTCCCCTTGTGGGAGAAGGTGGGGCGAAGCGCCGGATGAGGGGTTCTATCCGCGAACGCAGCTGCAAGAGGATCGCTCG
>NZ_JBVVPQ010000162.1:0-4373 GCF_055811695.1 Bradyrhizobium sp. MI1.3
CACGTAGACATAGGCCAACTTCGCTCGGTGCGCAGTCGTGAGCCGCTCGTCAGCGACGTTCAAGCTGATCAGCACGATCCAGTCCCCTTCCGGGCGTGCCGGGAGCCGCTTGCATTCGCCGCAGCAGCGTGGCGAGGACTTGAGCGATCTGGGTTTGCGTCGCGGTCGACAGATTCGGCCACAGGCGCGGAATCTCGGCCGTCGGACGGCCAGATGGATTTGCCAACGTCGGCAGGGGTCGATACGCAACGCGACCTGGAAGCGGTCGCTGGGTCATCGCGAATCACCTTCTCGTCGAGAAGACTCAGACTCGCGCTCAAATGTTGCATCAATGGGATCAGCGTATGTGCACTGATGCGCGGCAGATCGGCGGCATTCGGGCGGGAGGTGATTGGTATCTCGCCAAGATCCGTCGACGCGATCCGAACCGCTCGCCGCCGTCCGTCCGGCAGCGCGACAACGACGTAGGCGGGACCGCGCCCCGACCGCTCCTTCAGCACCTCAAGCCGGTGCCCAAACAGGAAATGATGGGGGGCGGTGATCGTGACGTGAGACACGAACCGCTCAAGAATAGGGGTACTCTGTCGTGTTCGGTGACCCCACACTTGGCGATGCGATATTGGATCGCATCATTCACAATGCCCACCGCATCGAACTCAAGGGCGACAGTCTGCGGCGCCAAGCTGGTGAAAAGAAAAAGCCGTGAGCACCTCCCGCACGATCGTTCCGCCGGCCCACAGGCCCCTCCCGCGCGTCGCTGCGTCGCTCGTGGGGGCACTCCGCGCCGCGCACGGGACCCTCCCATGGACCGCCGGAACGATCTTCGAACCAACCCGCCAGCCTTGACGAGGAGGCCGTTTCCAGCACACATAAACTCGTCAGTCGTGTTCGTCTCCAGTGATCGCCATCATCTGGAATCCGTGATCACCATCGCCTGGAACGCCTGATCACCATCTCTGGAATGCGCAGTCAACGCATTGTCGGAAACATGGAAGCCGCGCCGGCGCACCACGCGCTCAAAATAGACGTCAAGCGCCAATCAAAAGGGCCGCAGAGCTACGCTTACGCTGTACCTGCGCGGCATCTCGACGGGCGATTTCCAGGAGGCGCTGACGGCCCTACTGGCCAAGGACGCGCCGAACCTGTCGCCGGGGGTCATCTCGCGGCTGACGGCCGAGTGGCAGGGCGAGTATGAGCGCTGGCAAAAGCGCGATCTGTCGGCGCAACGCTACGCGTATGTGTGGGCCGATGGCGTCGTCCTGCAGGCACGCATGTAAGACCACGGCGAGTGCATGCTGGTGCTGATCGGCGCGCCGCCGGAAGGCAAGAAGGAGCTGATTGGCTTTCAGGTCGGCGTCCGGGAGAGCACGCAGAGCCGGCAAGAGCTCCTGATCGACGTGAAGCAACGCGGGTTGCAAATCGCCCCGGAAATTGCCGCTGGCGGGTGATCGCACGCGTCAGATTCAACGACAGCATCGAGGTCATCCACATGCCGGCAAACCACGCCGCCTGATCGCCTCGTCACCCAAAATTCCGCATAGCTCATACGGAGGTTCTCGACGCTCGGCTGTCGAGTGGCGCAAAAGTGCGAGCCTCCAATCCGCACCTTACCCAACGGGCCCTTCAGGCCGCCTTCTGACGCGACGGCGGCGCAGCGACTTATCGGAACACCTGTGGCTTGCATGGGCCCGGGATCAAGGCGCGCCTTCAGGTTGTCCAAATACTCCTCGCATGCGATTCCGCTTCCGAGATCGCCGTGTCGAGGCCGATCTGCACGGTCTGTTCGAGCATCTCCTTTGCCAGGCCGTCGCGCATCGCGAATTTGACCTCTGGCCCGGCGACAAGGCTAATGGCCTGCCCCGCAAGATTAAGGCCAACCTCTTCCAGAGCCTGCTTCATATTACCGCCGCTAATGGCCGTATGCAGAACGTTCGCTGCTTGTGACTCGGACTCGAGCACCATCGATATGGCATCGGCCACTTCGCCCAGCCCCGGAATGACGCCGAGCACGCCTACTGCCGTTGCCTCCCAGTCGAGCACCTTGGAGGCGACCTTGGTTACCTCGCCGAGCGTATGCATAAGACCCCCGCCATTCTTCTTGGGAGTCGCGACGTCGGGTTGGTTGGATTTGGATCGCCCGTCCGTCATGTCTATGACTGCATTCTTCTCAGCAGCGGTCTCGGGGGCATGAGTGTTGATCGGCTGAACCGTATTGTTCGCAGCCGACATGTTGGTATAGAAGTGCGTAAAGTCGTTGTTGCTGATATTACCGGAGTCGACCGTATGCCCGCGGCCGGTCTTGTAGCCAGTAATCGAATTGTTTAGCAAACGGAACAAGAGCGGGTCCGAGAGCAGCTGCGATGCCGCTCCTTGTATCTTCCCGTCGAGAGTCTTGTCTTCGGCCATACTCGCCAGCTTGTGTCGTGTCAGGTCGCCGTCCCCGAAGAAGGCATTCTGATTCTTGTTGATCGTGCCGAGCGTGTCCAGCTCGCTTTTCGTGGAATTCATCGACGACGAGGCGACTTGCAAGAAGTCTTCCTTCTTGATTTTATCGATCGCACCACCGCACCGCTGCTTCCAGGCGTCCCGGTCGTCGAGAAAGTATTGAGCGGCCGCGATCAGCTGAGGCGGACACTTACCGATCTTAAGCTCGCCGTCGACCATCTGCTTGAAATCGTCCAGGCCCAAATTCTTGGGCAGGTAATCAGAATACTTGTAAAGCTCGCGCAATGCGTCATTCAAGGTCATGACGGACGGTTGTCCATTCGAGGTGCCGTCGGATGGAATATAATTCTGCTCGTAGCTGTGTGCTTGCTGCTCCTGGAATGTAGCAACCTGCGAGTGGCTGGCGGAAAACTCTGACAGATCCTTCGCCTTGATCTTGCCCCCGCAGCGGCCGTCCGCTTGGGAGCCAATCGCATAGAAGAGCTCTGGATCGTGCCGCAATCCGTCGATCGCCCTCTGCAGATCCTGGGGCGTCGACGGATCCCTAGCCTTTTCTTGCAGCGAGTCCCAGCTGAGCGGGCATTGGTCCTTGTGCCGGTTCAGCACTGCCACGATCTGCAACTCGGCACTGCTCAGCGTGCCGCCGTTCCACGTGATCCTAGAGCTCGGCACCGGAGCGCTTGGAACGTCGGGCGATGGAGCAGCCGTCGCCGATGCGTCGGCACTAGGGGTGTCGCCCGAGGAAGAAACAGCCAAATCCTTCGTCAGCGCCTCGATCACCGCCTTCGCATGCGCTGATAACTGGTCCAGCGGATCCTGCGGCATCTGCACCTTTGTCTGCAGCGCATCCGGTGGCGTGGAGGGAACGTCGGATTTCTCTTCCCGCGAGCAGAGGGACACCATTGCCTCGAAGTTCGAAGCTTCGCCCTGCCGAATCTGGCCGGAGGCCTGCGCGGATGGTCCGAAGGCCGAAGAAGCCCCCGGAAAAAGCCCGAACTGAGCTGAATCTGCACTGGCGGACAGCGAAAAGTTGTTCAGCTGCATTAGAGTTATTTCCGTTCCATTGCGGTAAATACTTGCCATCGGCGTCGCACGATCAGGGCTTTCATGGTATGGGGGCGAGCTTTCGAGAAGCTGACGACTTTTAGACGGAGCAGGGCGAGCCAATCGCGGTCGTCTCGATACGTCCCGGAGATGGCGTCAGCATGCTCATGAAACTCATCTCCGGCTCAGGCCATGGCAGGCACGACGCTGCTCTGACGCTTTCGGAAAAGCAGGCGCCTCCGGTCGTCCGTCCCGAGTGACGATCGCTGCCACGAAACAACATTACCACCGATTCCCGCGGTAGCATTTCCAGCTGCGCGCGTTTTTTTTCAGGCCCTATCGTACAGGCCCACGCACCGGAGCACGTAGTGCCCAGCGGGCTGCCGACCGAAGCGGCAATTGCGCACGTGATCGTCTCCAAGTTTGGCGACCATACGCCGTTTTACCGCCAAGCCGAGATCTATGCGCGCCAGGGCATCCGACTTGATCTGGCGACACTGGGCAACTGGTCCGGTCGCGCCTGCTTCCATCTTCAGCCCATCGCCGACCACATGCGCCGCCGCCTGGCCATGGCGGATCGGCTGTTCATGGATGAGACCAAGGCGCCGGTACTCGATCCGGGGCGCGGCCAAACGAAGAAGGGCTACTTTTGGGCGATCGTCTCCGACGACCGCGGCCACAGTGGCCCAAGTCCTCCGATCGTGCTGTTCCGATATGCCCCCGGTCGCAGCGGTGCCTTCGCGGAGCAGTTCCTGAATGGCTTTGGCGGACGCTTCCTGCAATGCGATGCCTATGACGGTTATAACCTATAGCGCGACAATCTGGATGGGAAGCCGTATTGCCGCATGTAGCGATGTTCCCGGTAGACCTATTGTTGCCTCATC
>NZ_JBVVPQ010000163.1:0-4241 GCF_055811695.1 Bradyrhizobium sp. MI1.3
CTCGCCGATGGTCTGAAGCGGTACGGCTATCTACTCAATCCTGGAAGCAAGGCCGGCCTTCCCATCGGCTTTCATGCCTCCGGTCCCGAAGGTTTCCAGCTTGTCGGAATGACCTGCTCGGCATGCCATACGCGCCAGATCGAAGTTGACGGCAAGGTGTATCGCGTCGACGGTGGGCCCGGGCTCGTGGACTTCTACGCGCTGCTTCGCGATTTGGACAAGGCAGTCGGTGATGTGCTTGCTAGCGACGATTCGTTTGCCTCGTTTGCTGCATCTGTTCTGCAGTCCGCAACTCCCGACATAGCCGATGTTGAGGATCTTCGCCGGCAGGTAGATAGGTGGTACTTGCGGTTTCACACGCTTATGGTGCGAGCCCTGCCCAAAAACGGCTGGGGAGTGGGCCGTCTGGATGCTGTCGGGATGATCTTCAACCGCTTATCCGGACTGGACATCGGTCCGCCCCCCGATTTCATGATCCCGGAAAACATAAAAACCGCTGATGCTCCCGTGAGATACCCATTCCTTTGGAATGCGCCGCGGCAAGACAAGACGCAATGGCCGGGATTTGCAAAGAATGGAAGTGACATCTTGGGGCTGGCCCGGAACGTCGGCGAGGTCCTAGGGGTGTTCGCTACGTTCGAGCCTAAGCGTCAGGGTGCGGTCATCAATTTCCTCAATGGCAATTCCACCAATTTCGACGGCCTAAGCGAGCTTGAGAACTTGGTGAAGCGCATCGGCCCTCCGAAATGGCCCTGGAAGATTGACGCTGCCTTAGCCATCCGGGGCAAAATGATTTTCGAAAGAGATCCCGCTGAAGGGGGATGTAGCGGCTGCCATGGCATTGAAGACGGCGAGCAGCGCTTTCCATTCATCAAAACATGGAGAACCGTGGTCCAGAACGTCGGTACGGATACACGAGAATACGATGTGCTCGCCTGGAAAGCGAAGACGGGCGTGCTGAATGGAGCGTACATTCCCTTCGCGACCGCGCCGCTCAAGGAGACCGATCAAATCCTTGACATCCTTGCAACCTCGGTCATTGGTTCGATCGCAGAACACCTGTTGGCCGGCGGTGCCTCTTCCAACGCACGGGTCGCGACGGCGTCAGATCCGGGTTCGTCGGAGACCCCGGAGTCTCTGGGGCTGGTAAGACTACCGCCGACCCTGCAGGATCTGGTAACGGCTTTCGACGCTGTCAGCACCTCGGAAGCGGTCAAAAAAGCCAAGCGGAAGGGGGCAGAAAAAGCATCTCGCGGTCGGCTCCCTCCATGGGGCGCCTACGAGGCTCGTGTTCTGCAGGGTATTTGGGCCGCCGCACCTTATCTTCATAACGGCTCGGTCCCTACCCTGGCGGAATTGCTCAAGCCATCGGGACAGCGCAAATCGCAGTTTAGCATTGGGCGGAAATACGACATTGAAAACGTTGGTCTTGCTGCCACCCAGGAACCCTTAAGCGAAACACTATCCGTCACGGATTGTAATGACATCAATTCTGGAGACAGCCGATGCGGCCACGAGTACGGGACGAGTTTGGGCGATCAAGACAAAAAGGCGCTGATCGAATACCTCAAGACGCTTTGACCCGCTGCGTCGTTTCCTCCCGCGAATTCAACAGCTGTCGGCAACGATGCGCTCGCTCGTGCCAAATTGCCTTTGGCGAGCAGCTTTCGGAGTGCAGGCTGGCCTTGAAATGAGATCATCGGCAGTTCCGCGCCTGAACTGGGCATGAGAACGAACTCATATCCCGCACGGTTTGTGCAGTTGCTTGTTGCTTAGGGGAATACCATGACACGCTTGTTTGTGCTCGTGCTCTTTACGCTCATCTCGGTGCCTGCTCACGCGCAGTTGCCGGCCCCATCTACATGGGTAAATCAAAGGGGCTCGGTTCTTTCGATCCAAACGCTAGACGCATCAACAGGGAATTTCACGGGAACGTATATCAACAACGCGACTGGATTTTCGTGCCGGGGACAGCCTTACCCTGTCGCGGGTATCGTCATGGCAAGCAAGATAGATTTCTACGTCAATTGGACGGCGCCCTCAGCTCCGAACTGCAAAACGATCACAGTTTGGAATGGCCGTGTAGCTGCCAACAATATTCCAACTAGATGGACACTGTACTACGTGGGATCGGACTGGAAGTTTCACAAAATGACTGGGCGGGACTTCTTTGCGAGGAGGTAGACCAAACCTGGGAATTCCGGCGCGAGGCTGGCTTGAAGCCCGCGCGCGCGGCATCGAAGCGCATGGGTATCAGCCGAGCGAGTGTTCATCGATGAAAGGCATCAACCATTTGATTCTCGCGGGCCGCGACCTGGAGGCAATGCGCTCGAACTATCAAGCGTTGGGATTTACGATTGTCCCGCGCGGTCAGCATCCCTTTGGGACCGGCAACTCCATCATTCAGCTACGCGGTACGTATCTCGAACTGCTTTCGGTTACAAATCCGCAGGACGTCCCCGAACATCGCGCTGGCAATTTTTCGTTTGCCGCATTCAATCGCGATTACCTCTTGAGACACGACGGCTTTTCGATGATGGTGCTCGATACTTCGGATGCGCGCGCCGATATTCAGGCTTGGCATGCAGCCGGTCTGAAAACCTTTGAGCCATTCGACTTTTCGAGAACTGGCAAGATGCCCGACGGGACGGATGTGAAGGTGGGGTTCTCCCTCGCGTTTGTGAACCATCCCGCGGCACCGTGGCTCGGCTTGTTTGCTTGCCAGCACTACCGCCCCGAGTACTACGAGCAGCCACAATATCTCAAGCATTCCAACGGTGCTTCGACTGTCCGGGACGTCTGGATTGTGGGCGAAACGGCAATGGATCTCGCTAGCTACATTCGGACGGTCACGGGTGCAAATAGCTTCAGCGAGCGCCCGGATGCTATCGCCGTTCAAACGGGCACCGGCACGATTGTGCTCGCCCGCGCGCAAGCGTTCGAAGCCGCCTTCGGCGTAACGCCGCCCCATCCCGAGGACGGCCCGCATCTCGCTGGGTTCACCGTCGCTTGCCGGGCTCTCGGCCCATTGGCGGAATTGCCTCTTGCAAAGACAGGCAACCGACATGTCCTCACGCCCGCGAACAATTTCGGTACAGCGGTTGGCTTTGTCGAGGTGGACGGGAGACAGTGATGAAATTTGTCGTCTTTGGAACAGGATGCGCCGGTGTTCAAACAGCACTTGAGCTTGAGGCTGGCGTGCATGCAGCGCTCGTGACCTTGCCCCCAAGTTTTATCCAGTCCTGAGTTCGCCCCGGCTGTTGGATTTGCCCGGTTGGGCGGTGGCAGCGGCGGAGCTGGCGCGGAGCCCTCGGCATAGCGCAGCGCCAGCTCCCGGCGCGGGTGGCAGGTGAAGGCGAACTCGGACGGCGTCTTCCATCCGAGCTGCGAGTGTGGTCGTGCCTCGTTGTAATCGGCCCGCCAGCATCCGAGCGCGACGCGGGCCTGGGCCAACGACGTGAACAGCGTCACGTTCAACAGTTCATCGCGTAGCCGGCCGTTGAAGCTTTCGATGAAGGAATTGCATGGGCTTGCCCAGCAACGCGATGTAGTGCCATGCCACGCGGCTCTGATCAGCCCATGTCAGGATGGCGTTGCTGGTGAGCTCGCTGCCGTTGTCGCTGACCACCATCTTCGGCTTGCCGCGCTCGGTCATCAGCCGGTCCAGCTCCCGCGCAACCCGGGTGCCCGAGAGCGAGGTGTCGGCCACCAGCGCCAGGCACTCGCGGGTGCAGTCGTCGACCACGGTGAGGGTACGGAAGCGGCGACCATCGGTGAGCTGATCCGATACGAAGTCGAGCGACCAGCGGTCGTTCGGCGCCATCGGCACCGTCTTCGGCGCCCGGGTCCCGATCGCCCGCTTGCGGCCGCCACGGCGGCGCACCGCAAGCTTCTCTTCCCGGTAGAGCCGGAACAGCTTCTTGTGGTTGATCACATAGCCCTCCCGTTTGAGCAGAACGTGGAGGCGCCGATAGCCAAACCGGCGGCGCTCCTGGGCGATCGCCCTCATGCGTTGGCGAAGGCCGGCATCGTCCGCCCGGATCGTCTGGTATCTCATGGTCATGCGACAGCAGCCGATGGCTTTACACGCCCGCCGTTCGCTCATCCCGAAGGCGTCTCGGAGATGGGCGACAGCTTTCCGCTTGGCCGGGGGCGTCACCATTAATGGGATGACCCGCCCCGTCCTCTCAGTCAGACTGAGTTGGCTTTTGAAAGGAGGAAGCAATGAGGACACGGAACAA
>NZ_JBVVPQ010000164.1:0-4042 GCF_055811695.1 Bradyrhizobium sp. MI1.3
CTGACCTCGCGCGGACTGTATTTTCGTCGCGAGGCCGGCATCGACAACGCATCATCCAATCCGGCATCGACCTACGCCGATCAACTCAAGAAGGGGGTCTCAAACGGCATCATCGGCGACCAACAGGAAGCACAGACGTTCCAACCGGCACCGGCGCAGCCCGAATCCCCAAAGCCGGCAAGCAATCCCTTCACCGGCCGGCAGCAGGCCGAGCCGGCTGGCTCGCAACTCGAGTCGGAACGGCTGTGGCGGGCGCGTCTTGAGCGGGAGGCACATGAACAATATCTGCGGGAGCGGCAGCGCGAGCGCATGGCGCGCGTGCAGGCGAACAATGCGGCCTATGACTCACCGCTCGCGGTCAATGTCAGCAAGCTGCAAACAACGAGCACACCGATGAACAATGCGCCACCATCGCAGACGACCATAACACCCGGTCCTGCACACGGCCCGCCCGATCTTTATGCGGCGGCGCTTGGGGCGGGCCTAAGTACCCAGACTATCGATCCGAACAGGCAAGCTGCGAAAGAGGAGTTTTTCAACGCGGACCTCAAGAAGCTCGGCTACCTTCAGACCAAGGTGGTCGCGCCGACATCCACCTACGAATTGAAACGCGGTTCCGTCATTCCCGCGACGCTGATCACCGGCATCAACTCCGATCTTCCCGGTCGCATCACCGCCCAGGTCAGCCAAAACGTCTACGACAGCGCCACAGGCCATCAGCTGCTGATCCCACAGGGCGCCAAACTGATGGGACGGTACGATTCCAAGGTTGCATTCGGACAAAGCCGCGTCCTCGTGGTCTGGACTGACATCATCTTCCCGAACGGCTCGACCCTGCAGATCGGAGGCATGGCAGGCACGGACGCGGAAGGCTACGGTGGCTTCAATGATGAGGTCGACAACCATTATGTCCAGGTCTTCGGATCCGCGATCCTGATTGCCGCCGTCGGCGCGGGCATCGATATGTCGGTGCCGGCGAGTTCGGCGTATGGGTATCGGCAGACACCCTCCGACGCCGCACGAAATAGCTTTGCCGAGACATTTGGCCGCGTCGCCGAACAGACCATCGGCAAGAACCTCAATGTCCAGCCCACGCTGGAGATTCGGCCGGGCTATATCTTCAACGTCCTCGTCGATCAGGACATGGTCTTCCCCGGCACTTACCGCGGATAAGACTTCGCTGGAGCGTAACGACGCATCATCACTGCGAATTTTGCAACAGGATTGCTGCACCTGACCTTGTGCTTTCTCACCGGAAGGTTTCCGCCCGGGACGCAGCATGCGAAAGATTGTCGTCCGTTCGGAAGCGGATAAGCCTTCGGCTGCACAGTGGCATCGACCGTAACCAGCTCGAGGTTAGCTGCGCAACTTTCACCGTCGCCAGCCACATGAAGCGGCCACGGTCCAGACGCTTGGCATAGAGCGATAGTCCGACCCCGTCGTGCCAAAGCGCCTTGGTTAGCGTGCCGGCACGACCACGGAACACAAAGACGTCGCCGGCAAAGGGATCTCGCCCGAGGCCCTCCTGCACCAGCAATGCTAAACCCTGCATGCCTTTGCGCATGTCAGTGTGACCGGTTGCGATCCAGATTCTCGCCCCTGCTGCGACCGGGATCATCGCCGCTCCAGCAGATCCAACACGCGCGACAACGCGGTGATATCGACCCCGGCTCCACGATCACGCGATAAGCTTTGCCGGAGACATCGCCTGGTGCACCGGGAAGCGCCGTCCGCATCAGATGCCGGCGTCTCTATCCGAATAGCAACGGAGCGAAACGAACAAGCATGTCGGAGATCGCACACGATCAAATCTGACGGATTTCACCATGAGCAGACCAAATGCGGCGCGCCGCAGACTACGAGTCTGCCAACAGGGATGGTACACCACTTGCAGGAGCTTTCCTGAGCTTAACTTGCGAATTGTCAACCGAGGTCGGTGACCATGGCGACGAGTGGACCGAGACTGTATCTACCGATCAATCTGAATTCACTTGCTAAGCAGCTTCGCGCTCAGGCAGGGTGTATGCGGGCAAGGACATTAAGGGCTAGCTTGCGCAGAGGTCTCTTGCCTTTGATGATGGTTTGGATCGCTTTGCTTGCAGGGTGCACGATGGCGCAGGCGAAGGCGAAGGTCTGGGTCACGGGAAACTGTGTATGCAACCTCACATCCGGCCCCACATTCTACAGCCACGGGCGCTGCACCGTCCCTACGCATCAACAGTGCACGGTAGTGAAAAAGGAATGCGTGCTGCGCTACAGGGACCACTGTAGAAACAGTGGAGGAACCATTCAGCAGTCAACAAGAACGTGTTCTTACGGCGCTAAATGTTAGACTTAGCCTCGTTGGGTGGTCGCCTTGCTCGACGGTTCGCTGCGAACAGACAGCTAGCCTACCCTAGAGTCGATCAAGCGCCGGGTTTCGGATTGTCAATCGGCGTTCGACTGGGACCCCCTATCGGCATCCAAAAGGGGCTCTGACGCATTTATGGTGCAGCACTGGTCATGTGGCACCGACTAGCCGAGCCTGCAGCAAGTCGAGCTTGGCGCGTCCGTACATTTGGCGCTTGACCAGTTTGAGCTTGGTGATCTGGCCCTCTGTCTGTCCGTTGGACCAGGAGGTCGTGATCGCTGCGCTGACGGCGGCCTTGTCCTTGATGACGCCGTTGGCGAAAGACATGACGAGGCTTGCGCATGCTCGTTCCAACCATGGTTCAAGCTCTCCGTGAGCCTTCTTTCGGATCATCGCATGGAAAGCGGCTATGATCTCTCGAGCCTCCACCAGGAGAGGAACGCCTTGCTCAATCGCCGCAATGGTGACGGTCTCTGACTTTGATAGCGTATCGCGGCCATTGGTCATCAGGCGGGCGATCGTTCTCGCAGATGGTACGCGCTGCAGGCTCTGAGCATCGGCCGTTTCGGCACGCCGACGGCGTGTCGCCCATTCGGCAACGACTCGCACCGAGCCTCTAAATCCCCGCGCCTTGAGGCGACGCCAAAGGTCGGCGCCATTACGATGGCCCGCGGCCCACTGAACATCCAGCCATGGCAGGTAGTGCTCGAGCGAGCTCTCGCGCACCCTGAACACGTCGGATCGCTGACCTCGCAATACCCTGCGGATGAGGCCCCGGCTATGGCCGGTGAGCCGTACGATCTCCTTTATGGAGACGCCCGTCTCAGCCTGTTTGAGAATTGCCGCCGTTCGTGTCTTCTCGCCGAAGATAGCCCTCATATTGAATGCGCTCGGCGGCGGTCATTAAGTTGGGATTTATGGTGGCGGAGCCGACCGCGATGCGTACCTGGCGCATGGATTTGGGAACCGCATCCAGGAAGGCGTGGCTCGCGTTCTCCATGAGGTGCCAACGGTCGGCGACCTGGGTAGCGTGCGGGAGTGCCTTGGCCACAGCAAGGGCATATCCACCGCCGCGGTCGCGCGCGACCACAGCGATTTGTGGCTGCCCCGCGAGCCAGGCCTGCGCAGTGGCTGGCTCTCTGTCGGGTAAGAGAGTGATCGGTCGTCGCCGCTCGAGGTCACAGATGATCGTTCCGTACCGCTGATTGCGCCGCCAGGCCCAATCGTCGATGCCGATAACGCTCGGCGCAGCAAAGGGCGGACACCCGCGCTTTCTAACCACCCGAAGCAATGTGTCGTTGCTCACGGGCAGCATAAGTCGACGGGCAAAACTCGCCGCCGGGCGACCACCCAAGGCAAGGCCAAGGTGATGGACGATCAGATCGAGCCGGGTCGTTCGCCGCGCCCACGGTGCCAGAGCGCCCTCGTCGAAGCGCTCGGTGAAAATACGCCGACCGCACAGAACAGTAACGCAGCGGAAGCGGCGCGCCACGACCACCAGCGAACCTGCCGCCCCGCCAGCGGCAGATCATTTAGGCGCCTCTGATATCGGCTATGGATCCGCCCAGAACTGGTCCCGCAGCTAGGACAGAGACTCGTCCCGCTCGTGGCGCGTACGGTGATCACGGTCGTAGCGCCATCACAAAAGGCGCTTTCCACGTCAAATCCGCGAGGGACCAAGGCCGACGGACG
>NZ_JBVVPQ010000165.1:0-3972 GCF_055811695.1 Bradyrhizobium sp. MI1.3
GCTCCAGCACCATGAAGCGGTAGGAGGCATTGGTGATGACGATCGGGCGATCGAACAGCGAGGCCTCCGAGACGCGCGACAGCGTGTCCTGGAAGGTCGAGCGGGTGCCGAACAACGGCAGGAACTGCTTGGGGCGCACCTCGCGCGAAGCCGGCCACAGCCGCGTTCCGGCGCCGCCGCACATGATCAGGGGGATAATGCGTTTGTCCATCGTCATTTCAAACCTTGAACTCGTTCCGATACCAGGTGACAAAATTACGAACTCCGTGCGCGATCGGCGTTGACGGTGCAAAGCCGGTGTCGCGCATCAGATCCTCGACATCCGCGAACGTTTCCAAGGGGTCTTCCGGCTGCATCGGTAGCAATTCTTTGATCGCCGTCCGACCCAGCTCCTGCTCCGGCTCCAGAACTCCGACGACGTGCATCAGCTCTTCCGGGTGGTAGTTGCCGACATTGTAGACCTTAGACGGCGCATTTGCGGCGGCCGGACGATCTGCGGTGATCCCTCATCCTGTTCCCAAGGACCGCTTCGCCCGATCCGTCGCTCGATCTTTCGCCCGCGGCGCCTCTTTATCCTCCGCTTCGACGGGGACGCAATAGCCCCGCCGCCCTGCATGCGGGCTCCTGATCACCGCTATTGCAAGATTGGCGCCAAAACCATACCAAAGCGGCCGAATTCGGCGCCTTGCGTCGTGTTGCTTCAAAACCCTTGTTCATGCGGGCGAAATGCGCCGAATCCTGCTGTCGACGGCCAAGATCCTGATTTCCGGAGCGCTGCTCTACCTGGCGCTGCGCAAGGTCGATCTGTCCGAACTGTTTTCGCGCTTCACCGTGACCAGCCTGTTCTGGATCGGCTTGGCGATCGCCGTCACGTTCCTGCAAATCTTCGTCGGCGTGTTGCGCTGGCGCGAGATCGGCGCCGCATGCGGCGCCCCGCTCGAACTCGGCCGGGCCATGCGCTACAACGTGATCGGATCGTTCTTCAACCAGACCCTGCCCTCGGCGATCGGCGGCGATGCGGTCCGGCTGTGGCTCGTCGCGCGCGCCGGCGCCGGCTGGCGCGCGGCGACCTACTCGATCTTCGTCGATCGCGCGATCGGTTTGATCGCGCTCGCGATCATGATCGTGGCAAGTCTGCCCTGGAGCTACGCCCTCATCGCCGATCCGCAGGGGCGCTCCGCGCTTCTGCTCGTCGACTTCGCGGCGCTCGCGGGTGGTCTCGGCTTCCTGGTCTTCGGCGCGCTGCAATGGAACTGGCTGAAAACCTGGTGGGCTACGCATCACGTTCACGCCTGTGCGGTGATCGCCAACCGAGTGATGTTCAGCCGCTCGCGCGGACCGGCCGTCGTAATCCTGTCGCTCGCCGTGCATGTGCTGGCCGTCGTGGTCGCCTGGTGCGTCGTGCAGTCGATCGCGGCGCCGGTCGGCTTCAGCGACGTGTTTATGCTTGTGCCGCCGGTGATGCTGATCACGATGATGCCGATCTCGATCGCCGGCTGGGGCGTGCGTGAAGCCACCATGAGCCTCGCCTTCGGCTTCGCGGGCCTCGCCACGAAGGAGGGCGTCAACGTCTCGCTGCTGTTCGGCGCCGTGTACTTCATCGTCGGCGCGATCGGCGGCCTGGTCTGGATCCTGAGCGCCGAGAAAGCCGCGCAGGGATCGGCACCGCTGGGGGTTCCGGAGTGAACACGGCCGTCGACGCGCTCGGCGCGATACCGTCGCTGCTTGCCGTTGCGATTGCCGCGCTGGTGTCGGGCGTCATCACCTGGACCAGCCGCCCCCTGCTCCAGCGTTACGCATTGGCGCGGCCCAACGCGCGGTCCTCTCACCGTATCCCAACCCCGCAGGGCGCGGGCATCGCCGTGATATCAGCGACGCTGCTGGTCGCATCAGCCTGGGCAGTCTGGGCGAATGTCGCGATTCCGCCGGCGCTGATCGCCGCGACGGTGTTGATCGCCCTGGTCGGATTTGCCGACGACATCAAGTCGCTGCCGGTGCTTGTGCGCCTCGTGCTGCAGGCCGCGGCCGTCGGCGCCGTCGTGTTCACCACGCCCGAGACCGCGCGCATCGTGCCGGCGCTGCCGCTCGCGCTGGAGCGCGGACTCATCCTGCTGGCGGGCGTGTGGTTCTTGAACCTCGTCAACTTCATGGACGGGCTCGATCTGATGACGGTGGCGGAAGTCGTGCCCGTCACCGCGACGCTGCTGCTGCTGGCACTGCTCGGCGATTTGTCCTGGCCGGCTGCGCTGATCGCCGCGACGCTGTGCGGCGCCATGCTCGGCTTTGCGCCGTTCAACAAGCCGGTCGCAAAAGTCTTCCTGGGCGATGTCGGCAGCCTGCCGATCGGCCTTTTGCTCGGCTGGTGCCTGCTCGAGCTCGCCTGGCGCGGGCAGCCCGCCGCGGCGCTGTTACTGCCGGCTTATTACCTCGTGGACTCCACCATCACGCTGTTCCGGCGCATCGCCAGGCGCGAGCAATTCTGGTCGGCGCATCGCTCGCATTTCTACCAGCGCGCCACCGACCACGGCTTCACGGTGACTCGCGTGATCGGAGAGGTGTTCGCGCTCAATCTCGTGCTCGCCGGGCTTGCCATCGTCACCGCTCGCGCGGGCTCGGCGACGATCACGCTGATCGCGCTGCTGGCGGGCGCCATCGCGATCGGCATCGTGCTGCGCCGCTTCTCCCGCCCTCAGGCGTCCTGAGCCGCCAGCGCCAGCCGCAGGCCCTCATTGAGGGAGACCTGCGGATGCCAGCGGTTGCTGTCACCTTGGAGAGGTTGAGCTCGAGCGAGCCGATCAGGCTGTCATGCGTATCCTGCTGGCCCACCACTCGGAGCAGCGTGCTGAGCAAGTCCGGCGGCATGCCGAACTGCCGCGAGTCCTTGCCGGCAGCCTTGGCCAGCCGCGCGATGAACTCGGGCGTCGAGACCTGTTCCCTGTCGGCCACCAGGAAGATCTCGAAATTGCTCGCGGGATCGGGATGAGAGAGCCGGCGCAGGATGAACGACGACAGGTTCTGCACGGCAAGGAAGGCGCGCTGATTGCGGATCGCGGCAAAGGGCAGCGGCAGCCCGAGGTTCACTGCACGCGTCAGCAGCGCGAATTGCCCTTGGCGCCCGCACCATAGACCAGCGGCGGCCTGATCACCGAGATCTTCATGGCGCTGTCGCGCGCCAGCGTCTTCAGGCCCGCTTCGGCCGACGCCTTGGACATGCCGTAGAGCGCGCGGCGTCAGGATATCGTCCTCGCTGAACGGCGCGCGGCCCTCGTTGCTGCGACCGTGCACGAGAAACGGTTCTGATGAAGATGAACTGGCGCACGCCTGCCGTCGCCGCGCTGCGCGCCAAGTGCAGGGTGCCGGCAACGTTGACGTTGCGGTAGAGCTGGACGGCGTGCTCCTCGTGCTTGTGATGTACCCGCGCGGCGAGATGAACGACGGCATCAGCCTTCAAGCGCCGCCTGCCAGTCGGTTTCGGGCCCGATCGTTTCGATCACGACCTCGTCGTCCATGCCTTCCGGTCTGCGCATCGCGCGGCGGACCGACCATCCCTCGCGCGCCAGCGCGGGCACGACATGACATCCGACGAAACCGCTCGCCCCGTCACCAGCACGACTGGCTTGCGCTCGTTCATCGTTGCTCCGCCAGTTCGGGGTTGCGCAACAATTCGTCGACCAGGGCAGCATAGGCGTTCATCGCGGTGACGCGATCGAATTTCGCCGCCGCCTTCATCGCGCGCTCCGCCATCGCGACTGCGTCGGAGCGAGAGGCCGCGCGGATCGCCTCGGCCAGTTGATCGGCACGGCCGGGCGTCACGACCCAGCCCAGCCCGTTCTCCACCACTGTCAACGCAGCCTCGGCCTCCGGTTCGGAGACCAACACCACGGGACGGCCGACCGCCAGAAGATTGTAGAACCGGCTCGGCACCGACACCCCCGCAACGTCCTTTCGGTACGGAATGATCCAGAGATTGGC
>NZ_JBVVPQ010000166.1:0-3932 GCF_055811695.1 Bradyrhizobium sp. MI1.3
TTTGATGTGTCAGCTATGTCTCCGAACACCTGTCAGTGATCTGTCCGGTCTAAACACTTGACCGGGCGATCCAGTACGCCGAGAGGATAGTGATGACCGGAGAAGCCTCGGCGTACTGGATTCCCCGCCTTCGCGGGGAATGACAGCGTTGGGTGTGGAGTTACCCCGGCCCCTTCAAAATCTTGAACACACCATTGGCCATCACCACGCAGCGGCCGTCCACGCTGACCTCGGTGCTCATGAAGATCAGGCTGCGCGTCGAGCGCACCACGCGCGGGCGGGAGATCAGGATGTCGCCGATCTGGCCGGCTTCGACGAAATGGGTGTCGAGCTGCACCGTCGCCATGAACTCCTTGCCGGAGACGTAGCGGGCGGTCATGCCGCAGGTACGGTCCGCGAACGTCATCATCACGCCGCCCTGGACCATGCCGCGGCGGTTGTGGTGCTTGTCCTCGGTCGCAAGTGCGAATTCGTGTTGGCCGTCGATCTTGCGCTCCCATAACGGGCCGATCAGATGCATGAAGCCCGTGGTCTCCAGGATGGTCCAGCCGTCTGATTTCAGCCGTGCGGCGGCTCTGTTGGTCATGTCTCGTCCATTCCTGAGCGGGTCGTGCGATCTCATTTCATCGGGGCCGGACGTGGTGTAGTCAAGCATCATGAGACCGTTCGACGATGCCACACGGCGGAATATCGCGGCTGCCTGCGCGGCCTTCACGCGGTTGCCGGAAAACGAGGCGCCGACGGCGTTGAATCGTGCCGCAGTGGTGGTTGCGCTGACCGCGGCCAGCGAGGCCGATGACACGGCGTTGCTGCTCACGCTGCGCGCATCGCATCTGCGCGCCCATCGCGGTCAATGGGCCTTGCCCGGCGGACGCTGCGATGCCGGCGAGACGCCGGTCGAGGCGGCGCTGCGCGAGCTCGACGAGGAGCTTGGCCTCCACCTCACAGGCGCGGAAGTGCTCGGCACGCTCGATGATTATCCGACCCGCTCCGGCTACCTGATTACGCCGGTCGTGGTCTGGGCGGCCGATAGTGCCGCGATCAAACCAAACCCGGACGAGGTCGCCTCCGTCCATCGCATCGCGCTTGCGACGATCGAGCGCGAAGATGCATTTGATTTCGTCGGGATCCCCGAGAGCACGCGCCGCGTGATCCGCTTTCATCATCAGTCGAGCCTGATCCACGCACCGACGGCGGCGTTGATCTACCAGTTCCGCGAAGTGCTGGCAGGACGGCACACCCGCGTCACCGAGCTGGAACAGCCGGTATTCGCCTGGAAATGACGCGAGGGGCGAAAACGAGGTAAACGGCGCGTTAACGTGACAGTTACCGGATGCCTGCTAAGAGGGCAGCATGCATCGATCGATTCGAAATGCCGTGAGACTGGTTCCACTCGCGCTCGTCCTGCTCGCGCCTGCCGCGCGCGGGGGCGAATCCGACGCGCTGCCGCCAGCCGTCCGCAATGCCAAAGCCCAGCTGTTGTCGCAATTTTTCGCGCAAGGCGGCGCGTCGCCGGCCGTGCTCGAATATCGCCGCAAGCTGCAGGAGTATCAGGCGGCGCGTGCTGCGTTCGACGAGGAAGCCGGCGCCTATTGGAGTCAGATCTCCGAGAAGCGGAAAGGTCGCAACGCCAAGCGGCGCAGCGGGCAGCAGATCACGCTCGACGATTACGTGCTGGAGCATCCGCCGCTCTATAACGGGCCGAAACGGCCGGTGAATCCGGAGCCGGAGGAAACCCCGGACCGCCCGACGAAAAAGCCGATCCCCGTGGCCGCCGATCTGCTGCGCGCGGCGCAGGAGCTCTATCAGTTCACGCCGCAGCGGCCGTCCAGCGAAGTCGAGTTCAAGCGCGTCTATGCACGCTACGCGCTGGCCTCGGGGCTGACGCGCGAGCAGGCGGTGCGGGTCTATGCGTTCGAGACCGGCGGCACCGGCAGTTACGACGTGCAGGCCGGAATCGAGCATGGCGGCAAGCGCGCCATTTCGACCGCGATGGGCTACAACCAGCTGCTGACGACCAACAGCGTCGAGCTGCTGGCCGAGCAAGGCCATGAATTCATCCGCGCGCTCTCCGACAGGGTCGCGCGGACCTCGGGCCCGGCGCGACAGTCGCTCGAGCACAAGCTCGCCGTTCTGAAGAAAATGGTGGCACATGCCAAATCGGTGCCCGACACCTGGTCGGAGCACGAGAAGATCGGCAACACCGCGCAGGGCTGGGCCATGCATGCCATGGTGCTCGACATCGACATCGGACCGATGCTGCAGACCCACAAACTGCTCACCTCGGTGCTGTTTGCGCGCGCCAAGGGCTATAGCCGCCCGCTCAGCGCGGCCGAGCTCGAGATGATGAACCTCACCGGCGACGGCACCGGCCTCGACATGGTGACGATGCCGCAGGCGATGCGCGAGCAGGTGCCGACCTCGAACTTCTTCCAGCGCGGCGGCTACGAGCGCAACCCGGTCGCGATCCGCCACAACACGGTGGCGAAGCTGCTGGCGGTGACGGATACGAGGATGGACAGCAACAGCAACAACGCCGGCGCGCGCGAGCTGGCGGGGGCGTTCTAGCCGTTCGCCCTGCCACACCTTCCGCTGTCATGCCCCGGCTTGACCGGGGCATCCAGGACGCCGCGGCCTCTCGATTCAATCACGACGGCCTCTGGAATACTGGATCACCCGCTTTCGCGGGTGATGACACCGAGTGTGTGGTGGCGCCGTCGCCCGCCATCCCCGCCCTACTGATCCGACCCGAACTTGAACTTGCCGTCGCCTTCCAGATACGGGCCGCTGCGCATGTAGAGCTGGCCGTTGTGGCCGATGAAGAACAGCGTGCCCTTTGGCACCTTCTTGGCGCCCTTCAGAAGTTCGCCGGCATTGCTGGTGCCCATCTTGTAGGAGAAGGTCTTGCCGTCCTTGTCATAGGCGTAGCCGGTGTCGGGCTTGAGCTCCCAAGGTGTCGCAGCGGTCTGCGCCAATGCGGGTGCAGCCAACGCGCCGAGCACGGCCGTCACCAGAAAAATCCTTGTCGAAAATGCCATCACCCTATCCTCCCCATCGAGGCGCCCGGTTTGAACAAATCACGAACGGCGCTTCCAGGTCAATTTGCGAAAGCGCCGCAGCGCATCACGTCTTGCCGAGCAGTTTGTGATTTTCCCTTCGTCCCCGCGCGACTATGTTCCGCTTTCCGTCTAGAACGCAATTCGACAAAAACATTGGGTAGGGGATGATTCGAATGAACTTCGTCATTAAAGCTTGCTGGGCCGCCGGCCTGTTGCTGACGGTGCTCGCGCCGGCCGCCCGGGCCGATGATTACCAGCTCAGCCACAACCAGAGGATTTCGTGCAGCCGCGGCCTGGCCCCAGGCAAGCTGAACACCGCGACCTGCAAGTCCTACACATATCTCTTCAACACCAAGACCTCGGAATATTTCCGTTGCCAGGTCTCGCTGGCGCTGACCCGCGACAACAAGGAAGTCATCAACGTCCAGACCGACGGCGCCTGCACCAAGAAGCCGCGCATCTTCGAGACCGACGGCCATTACGATTTCGACGCCACCGAGACCGAGCCGCCGAACACCAATTCGTTCTTCGGCCCCGGCGGTTACTCGGTCTGGGCCGCCGACGTCGGCGCGCAGAAGGTGCGCGGCTGCATCATCATCTCCTCCGGCCTCGGCTCCGACATCTCCAAATGCCTGGACATGACTTTCCAGTAAGCGTTTGCCAGTGAGAGTTCACCAGTGACGGTGCGCTCCCTGCTCGCTTGCGCGGAGGGTTGGGGAGAGGGTGTTTCCGCAATGGGGCAATCCCCCAGAGGAGAAAGCCCTCACCCGGCGCTTCGCGCCGACCTCTCCCGCACGCGAGGGCTTTGCTTAATTGGCCGAGCGGGAGTGAGGCTCGATATGGGGTATTTTTTTGTGCGGCCTCGGATGGCGC
>NZ_JBVVPQ010000167.1:0-3915 GCF_055811695.1 Bradyrhizobium sp. MI1.3
GTGGTCGGATTGCCGCCGCGCCGCCGAGGAGCGCGATGAACTCACGTCGCCTCACAATCGCCTCCGCCAACGCCAACCAACATGTTTTGAAGAAGCCTAGCACAGATCAGCCCCGCACCGGCCTTGGGGCATCGCCCTCTGGCGTCCTATGCAACGCTGCGGGCCCATCAGCGAAGTGGCGAATCGTCTCATTAAGGTCAGCTTCGTGGGTGGAAGCGGACTGGTTTTGCTCAGGCCGGGTTCTTCGCACCTTGACCCGGAGCGGACATCGCGAATCCTGCAAGTGCTGCTCCTGTCGCCTTCCGAGTATGACCTTGGAGGTTACAATGACTCATTATTATGGTGCCTGGGAGCGGACATGAAGTAGCGCGCTTTCACGGCTCTTGATGGCCGTGCAGCTGATGGCGGTGCGGGTCCGTGAATGTGATCGGCGCAACCATGGGAGCGCCTCCGGAAAACGCCAATCCGCCCGGACGCGACGAAGGCGTCGGCGGCTCTCAGAGGATAAGATCGTGTTGGAAGGGTAGCTGTACGCCCTGGCCAGCAGCCTCCTGCTCGTCGAAACGCCAACTCTCCGGCGTCGCATCGGCCGGATGGGGCCATGCGGTCGCGGCGGAATCGTGCTCCGGATTGAGCGCGGCGACGGGGACCGAGGAAGCGACTGCCGCAGCCGTCGAGCTGGCATGCTGCAGTTCCGCACCCGCCTCGAAATGGAACGCGGGCTCGGCCCGGTTGCGAAAGCCTTGGTCGTCGGCGCCCTGGATGACCACGGTCACGATCTGCGGCGTGCCGTCGATCGTGGTCACGGTGAAGGTGTAGGTCAGCGCGTCGCAAGGTCTCAGGCCTGGACCTCCGGGTCGTCGGGGTCGAGCACGTATGTCCACGTGCCGCAGGTCGTCATCGTGAAACTGCCGTAGCCGTGGTCGCTCGCCTGCGGACATGTCGTCGCCGTGAATGTGTCGTCGGGATTATCGACGTCTTTGTCGGACAAGGTGCCGCTGGCGCGTGGGGGGTCGTCGCAGGAATTGCTTGGCTCGGTCACGCGTCCGCAAATATCGCCGCAGACGACCGCGGCCTCGTTGCTGCCCTCGATGGTGACGGTCACCGTCTGCGCCGTACCGTCCGCGGCCCTCACGGTGAAATCGTCAATCAGCGACTGACCTGCCCACCGGTAAATCGCGCGCCGGATGACGTTCAAGTCACGCCACCATCCGTCGTCGAGGGCCAAGGCGAGCAAACGATCGGCACGGCACTGGAAGATGTCTTGGCAGATGTTGTTCAGGTCACCCCGCCGCGCATTATCGAACACAACGAGACGTCGATAACCAGATCACTCGACGGGTCGCTAGTGATGATGATGGTGCTCGTGGCACTTGGCTTTATGATGTCACTGCCATTTCGCCGTAGGCATGCCGAACGTGTCTTAGCCTTTGCCGCGATGCGCAGCTGCGAAGCGGGAGCGGACCATGCTCGCCCAGTCAACTTACGGTGTCCACCGCAAATCGAAGCCGATCCGAATTCCTTATCGAGTCTGGAAGCGTCCGTGAAAAACGTCCTCAGCACAATCAAGGAGACCGAAGCCGAGATGACTTCCTCACGGCAGCTCCGAAAGCCCGCGTGAAGCCGAGCTAGCTCCCATCTGAACTCCGCAGGTCGCCTTGAGCTGATGCAGGAACGGCCCGTTATCTTTTCGATAGGATGCGGCCCCTGAACCGGTTCGATGGCGGCGAACTCTCTCGTGCGTTATGCATCACCGAAAATGAAGGAGCGCGGTATGGATCGCAAGCACATGGAGGTGTCACCGAGAAGGCCAAGGGCACGATTAAAGAAAGAAGGTGCTGGTATCGGGCCCCGGCACCGCTGCCACTGTGAGACCACCACGGTTGAAGGGACGACGGCCGCAGGATCACGCGAAGGGAGCAGGTCTTCGACTAAAGAACGGCTGTGACATTCGGCTCTCTGACAGCAACGCGGACATCAGACCTGACCTTCGCGTACATTGAAAGCTACCAGCCGAACTTTACGCGTTCCGCGGCACAGCCACAGGGCGCACGGCCGATCAGTCCCCAAGCGCAGCGGTCGACGGAACGCTCAGCCCGCAACGCCGAAACCATCATGTATTCCGCGACAGCCGTCGCTAAAGGTATGAACGGGGTTTCGCGCGAGTACTTTGAGTTCGTTCGACAACAGATTGAGCGGAGCATGGACAGAATGAATGAACTCTGGCGCTGTCGAACTCATCACGACTTGGCAGCCGTTCAGACGGATCTAGTGCGCGACACGATCCGCAGCGCGATGGACAGCAGCCGTCGGATGGCCGACATGTCCCTCAAGGTAGCAGACGATGCGGGCGACCATATAGCTCAGAGCGTCGAACGGATGCAGCGCGCTGCGTAGCCGAGCCTCTAGGGCCACTTACGTGGGCGGCTGGATCTCGAGCCGCACACGTAAGTCGCGCGACGCTTCACCAGGTCCGCTGGCCTCGACGAGGCGGAAACGAAACCGGGCTCAGACCAAACCCAGGTCGCCATCTGAGGGTAGAGGATGTGTGCTGCATTAGTGCACTGACCATGGCCATGCCAATGACGGTTGCGGTTTTTTGGCTTGCGGCGGCGCCGGCTTCTGCGTCTGGGCGACATTGGCCGCCTGACGCGGACGAGGCAATGGTATTTCGGGCATCACCTTTGGTTCTCCGGAGCTCACCTCAGGCATCGCCTTTGGCGCTGAGGCGTTGGCGATGACGTGGGCGAGTTGTTCCTGGCTCGCGTTGAGTTGCTCGGTGAGTGTCTGGCTTTCGCGCGCCATCTGGATCTGGGTCGCCTTGATCTGGTCGATGGTACTGTGGTTCCGCGCCATTTCTTCCTGGCTCGCCTTGAGTTGGCTTGCGAGATTTTCATTGCCGCGGACCAATTGTTCTTGCCTCATTTCGAGCTGTTCCACCGTTTGCCTCAAGGCAGCTAAATCGCGCGCCATCGGTTGGAGCTGCTGCGCAATCTCGGAAGACACGGAAACGGCAGTCGGCGCAACGTCATTCGGCGCGGTTTGTACCGGAGGGGGCGGTACTGCGGCGACCATCATTGTCGAATCAACGGACGATGACCATCGCCACCCGACGACAGTAATCGATGCTACAAATAGCGAACCGATGAAAGCCAAATAGCGCCAACCGGCCAATCGATGACCCGTGCCCGGCGGGGCGCGTGACGTCTTCATCCTGGTCGGTCGGGCCAAAGGGCCGACTCCCTTTTCGCGGGCCAAGCTCGCCAGGCTAGAAAAATGCTCGTCCAAGCTTTTCGTGATCTGCTCTTCCGCGAGCTTGTCGCCTAACGTGGAAGCCATTTGGCGCTCCATATGAAATGCAATAGCACCCGCCGGAGAGCGATTCGCGCATCTGCGCTACGGCGAGTTAACCTTCAACGGGACGCAGATGGTTTTGAGCATTTCCCAGGGGATGAGCATGCAGCTGCACGTCACGTCGTCTTTTTTACCAGCTCACCTCAGAGCTATACTGGCGCTTTTAACGCAGCCGAGGAGGCGAAAGTATGTTGTCGGCCGGAGAACTACGGAAGGAACCCTGACGGTTCGCCAGTGCGCTCCATGCGAGATCACGCCGGAGGGCAGTTCGTCAACAGGCAGAATGCTGTAGAGCTCCCGCTATAGAAGCAAGCTGGGAGGTTACTTATTTGCGATGCTTCGCCGCCGAGCGCCCAGCACCATGAGTACAGTAATCTCAGACAGTGCTAGCTTCCAGCCGACTCAAGATTGTGACAAGCGTGCTGAGCTCATCGTCAGTTGCTCCCCTCAAGTCATAGCTTCCGATTGAGCCGGAATGCACCATTGAACCGCCCCGGGTTTGCCGGAGGCTCCAACTCCTGAGAGGATGGAGCCATGACAAGCAAGACCACGAACAAGTTT